>JAQBPH010000471.1:0-5282 GCA_028287625.1 Chloroflexota bacterium
GACGTCGACGAAGCTCTGCGCCACCGCCACCCGCAGCCCCTCGGCGGCGAGCAGGAAGTCGCCGGGGATGTTGCCGGCGAGCTCGCCGTCGAGGATGACCCCCTGCGGGGTGTCGCTGTGGACCCGCAGCCCGCCGGTGTGCTCGAGGTGCAGCCCCCGGGGCAGGCGGCGGCGACGCAGCACCACCGACACGGCGGCGGCGACGAGACGGTGCAGCGGCATGTCCTCGACGGCGAGGACGTCGAGGCGCCGGTCGTCCACGTCGGAGCCGGGGAGCGCCAGCCGCAGCCAGCCGCCGAAGATCGGCGCGTTGACGACCGAGAGGTGGATCACGGTGGTCTCGACCTGGCGGCCGTCGAGGTGCAGCGTGCAGGTGAAGGGATGGCGGTGCCGCAGCGCGAGCAGGGCGGCCACCACGTAGGTGAGGTGGCCGAGGCGCCGCCGGATGGTGGGGCGCGTCGCCAGCTTGGCGAACTCGACGTCGATGCCCATGGCGGCGGCGTGCACGAAGTGGCGCGGAGGACCTCCGGGCGTCACGAACTGGCCCACGTCGACGGTGGCGACCTTCCCCTCCACCAGCAGCCGCGCCGCCTCCTCGACCCGGGCGGGGATGGAGAGGCTGCGGGCGACGTCGTTCGACGTCCCCAGGGGGAGGATGCCCAGCACCGCGCCGGTGTCGGCGACGCAGCCGACCACCGCTCCCACGGTGCCGTCGCCGCCGGCCGCGACGATCAGGGGGCGCTCCGGCTCGGGCCGTGCCGCCCACTCCTGGACGCGTCCGATCTGGGAGATGTCGACCTCGTCGAGGATCTCCAGCCCGGCGCGGACGAGGGCCGCCCGGGCCGGGCCGAGCAGGCGAGCCGCCCTCCCCGCGTGCGGATTGCTGACGAGGACGACGGCGCGCGGCAGCTCAGACATGGATCGCCACCCAAGGCTACCGCTCCGAGCTGACGCCGATGGTCGTCATCACGCCCCCGATCGGTGACACTGGGCCTCGATGACTGAACAGACCGAGGCACTGGCGCGCATCGCCGGCTCCATCGCACACCTCCGGCCCTCGAACCCCGCCGAGGTCCGTGACATGACGGAGCATCCGTACGTCGTGACCGGCAACCTCGCGCGGTGGCTCGTGGAGAACCGGAGCAGGCTGGCGGACGCAGAGCTCAGAGCACTCTTCGATGCGATCGAACAGCAGCTGCTCGGTGGCAGCGCGCAGGTTCGCGAGCTGGTGGCCGAAGGGCTGCTCGAGGACCTGCAGAACCTCGGCGCCAAGAAGGGGACGCCGGACGAGGAATGGCTCCAGCATCTCGGCACGAGGACGCTGCAGACCTGGCGGCTGATCCAGGACCTGTGGGCGGGCCGGCTCACCACCGCGGACTACAGGCGCCGCCTGTGACCTCTCCGGGAGGACTGCCCGGAAACCCCTCGGGAAGCGCCGCTGGCGACCCCGATCGGATTCGAACCGACGATCTCCACCTTGACAGGGTGGCGTGTTAGGCCAGGCTACACCACGGGGCCGCGTGCGCTGCCGGGATGATAGCACCGGCCTCCGGCGGCCTCAGCTGCCATCCTGGGGGCCATGAGCCCGCGCCCGCGCCGCGTCGACGAGGTCTCCGCCGGAGGCGTGGTGGTGCGCCCTGGCCTGGCCGGCTGGGAGGCGTGCCTGATCGGGGTGCACGGCTCCTGGAGCCTCCCCAAGGGCATCGTCGAGGCGGGCGAGAGCCCCGAGCGGACGGCGCTGCGGGAGATCTCGGAGGAGATCGGCATCCCCCTCGACCGGCTGCGGCTGCGGGCGCCGCTGCCCGCCTCGGAGTACGCCTACCGGCGCCAGGGACAGCTGGTGTTCAAGCGCGTCGACCACTACCTGGTCGAGGTGGACGCCGGCACCGAGGCGGTGCCCCAGGCGGGAGAGGTCGACGAGGTCGCCTGGGTGCCGCTCGCCGAGGCGCCCTCACTGGTCACCTACCGCGACCTGCGCGCCGCGCTCAGCGAGGCGGCCCGCCTGCTGGACGCAGCCGCGGACAGCCCGCCTCCGTAGAATCGTCCGAGATGCAGCTGTACGACACGGCGGCACGCACGGTGCGGCCCCTGGAGCCCGCCGGCGACCCCGTGACCCTCTACGTGTGCGGCATCACGCCCTACGACGCCGCCCACCTCGGCCACGCCTTCACCTACCACGTCTTCGACGTGATCGCCCGCCGGCTCGTGGCGGCGGGCCGGCGGGTGCGGAGTGTCCGCAACGTCACCGACATCGACGACGACATCTTCCGCGTCGCCCGCGAGCGCGGCGTCGACGCCCGGGCGCTGGTCGCGTTCCAGGTGTCGCGCTTCGACCGGGAGATGGCGAGCATCGACATCCTGCCGGTGACGGTGCCGTACGCCTCGGCGCACGTCCCCGAGATGGTCGACTGGATCCGCCGGCTGGAGGCCGCCGGCTTCGCCTACCCGCGGGACGGCCGGGTCTACTTCGACACCGCCCGCTTCGACCGCTACGGCCGGCTCAGCGGCCTGAGCCGCGAGGAGATGATCGCCCTCAGCCGCGAGCGCGGCGCCGACCCCGACGACCCGCGCAAGCGCGACCCGCTCGACTTCATCCTGTGGCAGCCCTCGCTGCCCGACGAGCCGCGCTGGCCCAGCCCGTGGGGCGACGGCCGTCCCGGCTGGCACATCGAGTGCTCGGTGATCGCGACCCACGAGCTGGGGGCGACCGTCGACATCCACGGCGGCGGCGACGACCTCGTCTATCCCCATCACGAGTCGGAGATCGCCCAGACCGAGGCACTCCAGGACGATCCCCTGGCCCGGCACTGGGTGCACGTCGCGATGGTGCAGCTCGACGGGGTGAAGATGAGCAAGTCGCTCGGGAACCTCGTCTTCGTCCGCGACCTGGTCGCCAAGGCCCCGCCCGGCGCCGCCCGGCTGGTGCTCGCGGCGCACCACTACCGCACCACCTGGTCGTACACCGAGGACGACCTCGACACCGCCCGGGAGCGGTACTCCACCTGGTCCAGGGCGTTCACCGGGGACGAGAGGCTCGACCCCGACGAGGCCGCCGCGGCCGAGCGGGAGTTCTTCGCCCGCCTCGACGACGACCTCGACACCCCGGGGGCGCTGCGCGTGCTCGACCGGATCGCCACCGGAGGGAGCCGGTCGCAGGCGGCCGGCTGGACTCCCGCGGCGCCGCTGATGGCACGCCTCTCCGGGGTGATCGGCGTCGAGCTGGACCGCATCGCCACCCTGCCCCTCACGGAGCCGCGCCGGGTCAGCTGAGCGTGCGGCGCAGCGCCTCCGCCACCCGGCGCAGCTCGTCCATGAGCTCGCCGAACTGCTCGAAGGTGAGCGACTGGGGACCGTCGCTGAGCGCCTCGTCGGGGTTGGGATGCACCTCCACCATGAGCCCGTCGGCGCCGCTGGCGAGAGCGGCGAGGGCCATGGGGGCGACCAGGTGGCGGTGCCCGGTGGCGTGGGAGGGATCGACCACGATGGGGAGGTGGGAGAGCGAGCGCACCAGCGGCACCGCGCTGAGATCGAGGGTGTTGCGTGTGGCCGTCTCGAAGGTGCGCACCCCGCGCTCGCAGAGGACCACGTCCCGGTTCCCCTGGCTGACCACGTACTCCGCGCTGAGCAGCCACTCCTCGACGGTGTTGCTGAGGCCCCGCTTCAGCATCACCGGCCTGCCCGCCTGGCCGACCGCCTCGAGGAGCGAGAAGTTCTGGGCGTTGCGGGTGCCCACCTGGAGCATGTCGGCGCTGGCGGCGACCAGCTCGACGTCGGCGGGGGTGAGCACCTCGGTGACCACCGGCAGCCCGGTCTCCTCGCGCGCCCGCACCAGCAGCTCGAGCCCGGCGGCGCCGAGCCCGCGGAAGGAGTACGGGTTGGTGCGCGGCTTGTAGGCCCCGCCGCGGAGCATCACCGCCCCGGCGGCGCGCACCGCCCGCGCGGTGGAGATCAGCTGCGCCTCGTCCTCGACCGCGCAGGGACCGGCGATCACCGAGAACTCGGCGCCGCCGAAGCGCACCCCGGACACGTCGACAACGGTGCGCTCGGGCTGCCACTCGCGGCCCACCTGCTTGTACGGCTTGCTGACCGGGATCGCGTCGACCACCCCGGGCAGGCCGACGACGTGGTCGCGCACCCCGATCGGGTTGCTGCCCAGCACCCCGATGGCCAGCCGCTCGGCGCCGGGCAGCTCGATCGGCTGGTAGCCGTGCTGGCGCACGTGGGCGAGCACGGCCTCGATCTCCGGGCGGGTCGCCTGCGCCCGCATGAGGATGAGCATGGCGCGGCCATCCTCGCAGATCGCCGGGGGCATGACGCCGGAGGTGCGCCGGAGGTGTTCCGGCGCATACGATCGGAGCACCTCATGGCCACACTGGCTCGCGCCGTCCGGCGCCTCTCCACCCGCGACTCGGGACCGGTTCTCGACCTCCTCGACGGTGACCCGGTCGGCAACGCCTTCCTGCGCAGCGAGCTGCGCCTGGGGGCGCTGACCGGCAGCGGCTGGTGGGGGGTGGAGCACCGCGGGCTGATCACCGCCGCGCTGCTCGCCGGCGCGCTCGTGATCCCGTGCGTCCCCGACAGGGACGATGCCGAGCTGCTCGCCGGGGTGCTCGACCGCCACTCGCCGCCGCGGATGATGGTGGGACGGCGCGAGCAGGTCCACGCCCTGCACCGCGCCCGGCGGCTGGCGCCGAAGCCTCGCGAGGTGCGTGACCCGCAGCCGCTGATGGCGCTGTGCCGCGGCCGGCTGCGGGCCGCGGGCAGCCCGTCGGTGCGCCGCGCCCAGCTCAGCGACCTCGACCTGCTGGTGGTGGCGGCGGCGGCGATGCACCGCGAGGAGATGGGCATCGACCCCCTCGCCATCGACCCCGCCGGCTGGCGTGCGCGGATGGCCGTGCTGATCGACCGGGGCTGGAGCTGGGTGTGGATCGAGGGCGGCGAGGTGCTCTTCAAGGCCGAGCTCAGCGCCTGGACCGCCGAGGTGGTGCAGGTGCAGGGGGTGTACACCGCGCCCTCGGCCCGCGGCCGCGGGGTCGCCACCGCCGGCCTCGCCGCCGTCTGCGAGGCGCTGCACGCCGAGGTGCCCACCTGCTCGCTGTACGTCAACCACTTCAACCTCGCGGCGCTGCGCGTGTACACCCGGCTCGGGTTCGAGACGGTGGGCGAGTTCGCCACGATCATCCTTTGAGCGCTGCCGCGCTCACTGGCGAGGGCCTCCCCCAGGTCATCATCTCCTTCGTCGATGACAGCCTTCCCCCTGCATCCTTTGAGCCCCTCTGAGC
>JAQBPH010000496.1:0-10949 GCA_028287625.1 Chloroflexota bacterium
GTCCCAAACCGGCGGCGCTACTCTACCTAATCGGTTCTGCGCAACGGCCTCGCGGCTCCTGCGCCGGCGGCCCCTTGGCCCCCTGGGGCAGCGGCGGCAGGTAGGGCCCGGGGTCGGTCGGAGTGCGGTCGACGCGCACCTCGAAGTGGGTGTGCGGCCCGGTGGAGTTGCCGGTCGAGCCGACGAGCCCGATCACCTGCCCCTGCTTCACCTCGTCACCCGGGTGCACGGCGAAGCTCTCGAGGTGCCCGTAGAGGGTGAACGTGTGGCCGTCGTGGGCGATGATCACGTGGTCGCCGTAGCCCTCGGCGCTCCTCGAGGCGGCCACCACCACCCCGTCGGCGGCGGCGTAGACCGGACGCCCGAAGGGGGTGGCCAGGTCGATGCCGGTGTGGAAGTGGGGATAGCCGAAGTACGGGGGCTCGAAGGGATAGCCGCAGGGCCCCCAGTACTGGCTGATGTCCGAGCCCGGCACCGGCCACATGAAGCGTGCCTGGCCGGGCGCCGGCGGCCGCGCCGTGCCCACGAACAGGTGGTGCTGGTAGTAGTACTCGCCCTCGTCCCAGGCGGCCTGCTCGGCGGCGAGGATGGAGCGGTCGATCTCCTGGATGCGCAGGTCCGCGATCGACTGGGCGAGGGCGGCGTCCTGGGCGTCGGCGGCGGCGATCTCGGTGGTTGCGGCGTCGATGCCGCTGCCCAGGCTGGCGATCAGCGCCTGCTCCTTCGCCACCTGCGCGGTGAGCTGCCGCTGCTGGTCGGCCAGCTCGGCGGCGGCCTGCCGGGCGGCGGCGGCGTCGGTGGCCGCGGCCGAGGCTGCCGCGGCGGCGGTGGAGAGGTCGTCGCGCACCCTGCGCACCAGCTCGGTGCCCCGGTCGGTGAGGTGGCTGAGGATGGCGGCGCGGGAGAGCAGCTCGCCGAAGGACTCGCTGCCGACCAGGTACTCGAGGAAGCTCTCGGAGTGGACGTACCGGCTGCGCACGAATGCGGAGAGCAGCGCCCGGTCGGCGACCGCCTGCCGCTCGAACTCCGCCTGGCGCGCCCGCTCGCGCGCCTGGCGGGCGGTGGCGTCGCGGAAGGCCTGCTCGGAGGCGGCGATCTGCCTGATCGTCTCGGCGATCGTCTTCCGGTTTGCGATCACCAGCGAGGCCAGGCTCTGCTGCTGGTCCTGAGCGGCCTGCACCTCTCCGGAGAGCTTCTTCTTGGTGGCGTCGATCGAGGCCCGGCGCCGCATCGCCTCCTGGAGCTGCTGCGCCATCGGATCGGCCGGCGTCGGGGCGGCGGTGGGCGTGGGCCGCGCCCGGGGGGGCGTGGTGCGCGCCGCCATCGCCGGCTCGCCGATTGCCAGCAGCACCAGGGCAAACGGAATCGCCATCCGACGCCGTCTCCCCCCCGGCGCGAGGACATTCATTCGAGAGCCGCCTTCCCGATCCTTCCTGCGGGGCCGTCCCGGTACACTCGGCCGATGCAGAAGAAGCAGTACTCCGCGCCGGCCCAGGTGATCGACCCGTCGGTCAAGTATGAGGCAACGATAGCAACCGACAAGGGGGACATCGTGCTCTCCCTGGACGCTGCGCGCGCACCCAGATCGGTCAACAACTTCGTCTACCTCGCCCGCGACGGGTTCTACGACGGCCTCACCTTTCACCGGGTGGTCGACGATTTCGTGATCCAGGGCGGATGCCCCGAGGGAACCGGACGAGGCGGTCCCGGCTATCGCTTCGAGGATGAGCCGGTCCAGGGCGAGTACATCGCCGGCGCGGTGGCCATGGCCAACGCCGGCCCCAACACCAACGGCTCGCAGTTCTTCATCTGCACCGTGGACGACCGGCACAAGCTGGGCAAGTCGTACAACCTCTTCGGCCAGGTGGTGAAGGGGATGGACGTGGTCGGCACCATCCGCCAGGGCGACGTGATGCGCTCGGTGACGATCCGAGAGGCGTAGCGGCACGCTGATGGCTCCAGGCCTTCTTGCCGTCCACGCCCACGCCGACGACGAGACCATCACCATGGGCGGCACCCTCGCCCACTACGCCGCCCGCGGCGTGCGGACCGCCAACGTCTGCTGCACCGACGGGCGGCTGGCCACGATCGTCGATCCCACGATGGTCGAGGAGGAGGTGCGGCCGCGCCTCGCCGAGGTGCGCCACGCCGAGCTGCAGGCGGCGCTCGACATCCTCGGCGTCGGCGAGCTGCACTGGCTCGGCTACCACGACTCCGGGATGGAGGGGGCGGCCAGCAACCGGGACCCCGACACCTTCTGGATGACCCCCCTGGACACGATCGTCCGGCGGCTGGTGGGCGTCATCCGGGAGTTCCGCCCCGACGTGGTGGTGACCTACGACGCGTTCGGCGCCTACGGCCATCCCGACCATGTCCAGGCCCACCGGGCCACCGTGCTCGCGGTGGAGGCCGCCGGGCACCCGCGGGTCCATCCCGAGGTGGGCACGCCCTGGCAGGTCTCGAAGCTCTACTACACCGCCTTCGCCCGGTCCACGGTGGTGAAGATCATCGAGCTCGCCAGGCGGGCGGGCATGGAGAGCCCCTTCGGCGACAATCCGGAGAACGTCGAGTTCGGCACCCCCGACGAGCTGATCACCGCGCGGATCGACTGCGGCGAGTTCCAGGGGGTCAAGCGCCGGGCGCTGGTCGCCCACCGCAGCCAGATCAGCGCCGACTTCCCGCTGATGAAGGTGCCCGAGGAGGTGCTCCGCGAGCACTTCCCCACCGAGCACTTCACCTTGGCGCTCTCCCGGGTGCCGGTGCACCCTCCGGAGGACGACCTCTTCGCCGGCATCGCCGGCTAGCCGGGGACTCCCCCCTCCATTCTGCGCGTGAGCGCAGACACTACGGGATGACCGGGCCGGCGAGGTCGCCGGAGACCGCGATCACCGGCACGGTGCCGCCGCCCGCGAGCTCGAAGACGTAGACGGGGACGAGCCACGCCTCCGCCCCGTCGGCGCGGTAGCCCCACCCGAGGCCGAGGTGGACGCCGGTCACCGTGACCACCACGGGCGGCGGGAGCGGGGAGGACGTGGGCCCGGGCTCCGGGAACGAGGAGGCGGCGGGGCCGGAGGAGGGTGCGGGCACCGGCGCCCCGGGCAGCGGCGTCGCCGGCTCCACCTGCCCCTTCGCGGGCTGCGCCGCCGCCACCGGCGGCAGCGCCTGCGTGACCCCGGTCGCGCCGTTGCTGACGCCCATCATCGGCACCGGGCCGGGTCCGCCGCGCAGCGTCCAGGCGCCCCCCTGGCGGAGCCGGTCGAGCCCGGCGCTCACCCCGACCAGCGGGTAGTCGCCGGCGCTCACCGGGCCCGCGAGCCACCCCGAGGCGCCGAGCAGCGCGGCGTGCGGCCCGACCGTCACCGACCAGGGGGAGGACGTGACCCTCACACCTCCGACCGCCGGGGTGACGTTCACGAACCACTCGGAGATGCCTCCGGAGCTGGCGACGGTGGCGCCGCCGAGCTCGAGCCCGGCGCCGGCGAGCGCGGTCCGCGCGCGCTGCTCGGCCTCCGCCCGCGAGGGCAGACCGGGCACGGCGGTGGGCACCGGGCAGGGGACGGGGGTGCTCACGGGAGGCTCCGGAGCCGCCGGGCCGCTGCCGGGGACGCTGCCCGGAGCACCGCTGACGTGGCCCGGCATCGCGACCGCGCATCCCGCCGAGCCGATGCTCGTGGAACCGGTCTGCGCCAGCGTCCAGGGGAGGCCCGGGCCGCGCCGCACCGTGAGGACGGAGCTCGCGCCGGTCACGCTCCACCCCGAGGTGTCGCCGCCCACCATGCCGTCCAGCCCCAGGGCCCGGGCGAGGCGTGCCACCCGGTTGGTGGCCACCAGCCGGTAGGCGGTGGCGTGGGCGGAGAGCGCCGGCAGGGTGCCGTCGACGCGGTACTCGACCCGGCCGGCCGGGGCGATCGGCTGGAGCAGCTCGATGACCCCCGACGTGCCGGCGCTCGAGCCCGAGAGCGCGGGGATCCGGGAGGGCGGCGCGGTGGAGCTGCGCCCCCCGCACCCGGCGATCACGACGGCGGCGGCCACGAGGCCGGCCAGCTGGGGGAGGCGGTGAGTGGTCATGCTCGTGAAGACGGCGGCGGGGCCGGTTCGGTTCCCCGAAAAGCTAGCTCGCCGCCGCCTCCGGGGTCACCAGCCGGTGGAGGGCGCGCTGGGCCTCGCGGAGGTGGTGCTCCATCGCCGCCGCCGCCCGGGCGGCGTCCCGATCGTTGATGGCCTCGAGCACGGCGCGGTGCTCGGCGCCGGAGTCCTGCTGCAGCTCCTGCTTCTCGATCGCGGCCATGGGGGTGAAGAGCCGGCTGCGGGCCCGCTCCACCGCCTCGTAGAGATAGGGGTTGCGCGACGCCGCGGCGATGGTCAGGTGGAAGATCG
Source organism: Chloroflexota bacterium (assembly GCA_028287625.1). Taxonomy (GTDB): domain Bacteria; phylum Chloroflexota; class Dormibacteria; order Aeolococcales; family Aeolococcaceae; genus CF-96. Next base: position 4,378 of record JAQBPH010000496.1, read on the forward strand.
AGTCGGCGCGGTGGAACTCGCCCACGCCGTCCCGCCCCCGCAGTGCGGCCCGCTCGAGCCCCTCGATCGAGAGTTGGAGGCGGCGCAGGTCGGAGTCGGTGCGGCGCTCGGCGGCGAGCCGCGCCGCGCCTGGCTCGATCACCAGGCGCAGCTCGAGGATGCGGTCGAAGGCGCCGGTCTGCCGCTGCAGCTCTGCCCTCACCTCCACGGGGGAGCGGCGCTGCCCGAGGATCACCGCGCCGCCACCGGCGCCCCGGCGGCGCTCGATCAGCCCCTCGCCCTGGAGGATGCCGAGGGCGTCGCGAAGCGTGACCCGCGAGACCCCGAGCTGCTCGGCGAGGGCGCGCTCCGGGGGCAGCCGCTCGCCGGGGGGCAGCAGGCCCAGCCGGATCCGCTGCCGCAGCCGCGCCGCCACCTGCTCGTACGCGGACGTGGTGGCGATGGGGGTGTCGCTCGCGGCCTCGGCGGCGCCCACCCCGCCGAGCGGGTCGTCTCCGGGCTCGACCTTCAGCCAGTCGGGGATGGGCGGTTCGGACAGTCCCCGGGGCACGAGACACAGGTATAACCGAACACTGGGGGCGTGGTCAATTGGCTTGACCTCCATACCTTTCTAAAGTACGTTTTCCATACCTTAGAGCCCCTCTCTGAAGGACCGTCGCAAAACGGGACAAACGCGCCACTTCCACCGGAGGGAATGACGTGAACCTGGGAGCTCTCGTGATCCTGCTGCTGATCCTGCTGTTCGTGGCCAGCGTCGCCGCGCTGCACATCGGCCCCTGCCCCGGCAACCAGCCGGGGATCTGCATCAGCTGGCAGAACTGACCGGGGCCGCCGCCCCTGCGGGGCGGAGGTCAGGCGCGCTCCACGATCATCGCGATCCCCTGGCCGCCGCCGATGCACATCGCGGCGAGGCCCAGCTCGACGTCCCGCTTCTGCATCTCGTGGAGCAGGGTGGTGAGGATGCGGGTGCCGCTGGCCCCGATCGGGTGGCCGAGGGCGATGGCGCCGCCGTTCACGTTCAGCCGGTCCTCGGGGACCGCGAGCTCGCGCCCGACCGCGACCGACTGGGCGGCGAAGGCCTCGTTGAGCTCGAAGAGGTCGATGTTGCTCACGTCGACCCCGGCCTTCTGCATGGCGCGGCGGGCCGAGGGCACCGGGCCCATGCCCATGATCCGCGGCTCCACACCGGCCGAGGCGTAGCTGCGGATCCGCGCGAGCGGGGTGCGGCCCTCGGCCCTCGCCCGCGACGCGCTCATCACCACCACCGCGGCGGCGCCGTCGTTGATTCCGCTCGCGTTGCCCGCGGTCACGCTGCCCGCCTTGTCGAAGGCCGCCCGCAGCGCCGCCAGCGACTCCGCGGTGGTCTGGGGACGGGGGTGCTCGTCGACCTCGACGGTGACCGTCTCCTTCCGCTTCTTCACCGGGACCGGGACGATCTCGTCGGTGAAGCGGCCGCTCGCCATCGCCTCGCCGGCCTTGCGCTGCGACTCCGCGGCGAAGGCGTCCTGGTCGGCGCGGCTGACCTCGAACTCCTTGGCCACGTTCTCGGCGGTGATGCCCATGTGGCAGTCGTCGAAGGCGCACCAGAGCCCGTCACGGATCATCACGTCGACCAGCTGGCCGTGGCCGAGCCGGTAGCCGTAGCGGCCGTTGTCCAACAGGTAGGGCGCCCGGGTCATGTTCTCCATGCCGCCCGCGACCACCACCTCGGCGTCGCCGAGGCGCACCGCCTGGGCGGCGAGGGCGACGGTCTTGAGGCCGGATCCGCACACCTTGTTGACGGTCATCGAGGGGACGCCGGTGGACAGGTGGGCGCCGATCGCCGCCTGGCGCGCCGGGTTCTGCCCGAGGCCGGCCTGGAGGACGTTGCCCATCAGCACCTCCTCCACCGTCTCGGGGTCGATGCCGGCGCGGCGGATCGCCTCCTGGACGGCGACGCCCCCGAGCTGGACCGCGGGCATGTCCGTGAAGACACCGCCCATGGTGCCGATGGGGGTGCGACAGGCGCTGACGATGACCGCGTCTTCCATGGTTCTCTCCGGAGCTGGCTGGCGGTACCACTGTAGCGCGGGGCTCGCGACCGACGGCTTCGGCGGAGGTGAGGGCCGTCCCCGACCGCGCGGAGGGTCAGGTGGGCAGGAGCTCGGCGAAGGCCGACCGGTAGCGCTCCGCGAACGCATCGGGGGAGAAGTGGTGTGCCTGGGGACCGCGCACCTCGACGACGTACGCGGCGGCGAGAGCGCCCATCCGCCCGGCGCGGCCGAGGTCGTACCCACGGCGGAGACCGGCGAGCAGCCCGGCGAGATAGGCGTCGCCGGCGCCGGTGGGATCGACCACCTCCTCCACCGCGGCCACCGGGACCTCGACCATCCCGTCGCCCGAGTGGAGCCGGCTGCCCCTCCCGCCCAGGGTCAGCGCCACCAGCGCACCGCGCGCGCGCAGCTCCTCGACGCCCAGGCCGGTGCGGCTGCGGAGCATCTCCAGCTCGTAGTCGTTGCCGACCACCATCCAGGCGGCCTCCAGCCCGGCGCGCAGCGTCTGGTCGCCCAGCGACGGGATCTGCTGGGCGGGGGCGAAGACCAGGCGGTGGCCGAGCTCGGTGGCCTGGGCGATGTGCGCCGCCATCGCATCGGGGGCGTCGGGGGCGACCACCACGGTGTCCACCGCCGCGCCGGGTCGGCGCAGGTCGATGGCCCCCGCGCGCGCCATCGCCCCGGGGAAGAAGGCGGTGATCTGGTTGTCGTCGAGGTCGGTGGTGATGAAGCAGGAGGCGGTGGCGACGTCGTCGCAGCGCAGCGCCGTCGAGGTGTCGACGCCCGCCTCCTCCAGCGCCGCGCCGTAGGCGTCGAAGTCGTCGCCGACGGCGGCGCAGAGCAGCGGGCGCTCGCCGAGCAGGGCGAGGGTGTAGGCGATGTTCGCCGCGGTGCCGCCGCGGCGCCGCTCCAGCCGGTCGACGAGGAAGGAGACGTTGAGGATGTGGGTCTTGTCGGGGAGGATGTGCTCGCCGAAGCGCCCGGGGAAGACCATGATGGTGTCGTAGGCGACCGAGCCGGTGACGGCGATCCGTGGCATGTGGTCGGGCATGGTAGCGGCACAATGGGATGGTGGCGCTCCACCGACTCCTCCGCCCCGCCGTCACCGCGGTGAGCCACCCCACGGTCACCGGCGATCCCGTCGACGGGGTGGCGCCGGCCGCCCTGGCCGAGGCGGTCGAGCTCTACCACCGCACCTACACCACCCTCCTGCGCAGCAGCGGCGAGACCCGGCTGCGCGTGCTGGAGTCGTCGCATCGGGCGATGGGCTCGAGCCTCCACCCGCTCGCCGCCTCCCCCGAGCTCGACCTCGGCGCCTTCCTCTACGCCGGCCGGCGGCTGCCCCTGGAGATTCTCCACTCGTCGCTGGTCGTGATGGGGCAGTCGAGCGAGGTCTTCGCCCGCCACGGATACGACCTCGACGGCTGGGCGCCGACCGGCGCCCCCGGCCGGCGGCGCCGCTGGTACCACGACGGCGGCTCGATCCTGGCGGTGCTGGTGGCCAGCGCGTCCGACGTCGACGACCTCGTCCCCACGCTGGTGGCCTTCCAGATCGAGTGGAACAAGCTCCACCAGCGGCTCGGGGCAGGCGGCGTGCCCGGGGCAGTCGGGGCGCCGCCCTCGGCGGCGGAGTGCGCAGCCGCGCTGGGCGGCCGGGAGGAGGACTGGGCGCAGCTGATCGAGGTCTGGGGCGACGGGTTCCGCGACCGCCTCGCCCAGGTGGCCGGACGGCGGCTCTCGCTGCGGGTGCGCATGCTCGGAGGCACCCAGGTGGGCTCGGCGCGGGTGACCCGGCGCTGGTGGGCACCGGTGCTGGCGCTGCTGCGCGAGCAGGGCGTCGCCGACCGCCCCGTCTACTTCGTGAGCAGCAACTCCCACTCGGTGGTCAACCTGGTCAGCGGCGCGGCCGCCCAGCGCCAGCAGCAGCTGGTGGACTTCATCGACCAGGAGGGCTCCGCGGAGATGCGCGAGGAGCTGCGCCGCTTCCGCGCCGGCACCGCCGAGGGCGACTGGTCGAACTTCCTGTACTACGCGGCGCGGCTCTACTTCCGCACCCTGCCCCACGGCCACCCCGAGCAGGCGCAGCGGCGCGAGGAGGAGCGGCGGCTCGGCATCTTCCACGTGGTCGGCGACACCGCCCTCGACATCGCCGCTCAGGTGATCGTGCTCGACCGCCTCGACCCCGAGCGTCTCGACCCCCGGCTGCTCCCGGTCGACGCCGCGGCGCTGCGCGGCAGCCCGGCGGTGGTGGTCAACATCGACTACCCGCTGGGACAGTCCGCGTACAACATCCTGCGGGAGATCGCCGAGACCGTCGGCGAGCTGCGCGGCGTCTACACCCTGGGCAAGGCGGCGACGCTCAATGCCGACGTCGGCGACGTGATGCTCTCCAGCGTCGTCCACGACGAGCACAGCGGCAACACCTTCTGGCTGGACAACGCCTTCGGCGTCAACGACATCGCCCCCTTCCTGCGCTTCGGCAGCGGCCTGGACAACCAGCGCGCGGTGACCGTCAAGGGCACCTTCCTGCAGAACCGCGGCCACCTCGACTTCTACTACCGGGAGGCCTTCACCGTGGTCGAGATGGAGGCGGGGCCGTACTGCGCGGCGATGTACGAGCTGAGCGAGTCGGAACGCTACCCCACCAACGAGCCGGTGAACTTCTCCAAGCTGCCGATCGACTTCGGGGTCATCCACTACGCCTCGGACACGCCCTTCACCCAGGCGCGCACCCTGGGGGCGCGCGGCCTCTCGTACCACGGCATGGACTCGACCTACGCGTCCTCGGTGGCGATCATCCGCCGGGTGCTGCGCCTGGAGGGCGCCCTCGGCGACGGCGAGCCGGCGGTGACCCGGTCGACCCACCGGCTCCAGCAGGACTGATGTCGCTCGTCACCCTCGACGGCGTCGGCGTCGCCTTCGGTGCCACCACCATCTTCAGCGGGCTCGACCTGCGCATCGAGGCGCGCGACCGGCTCGCCATCGTCGGCGCCAACGGGGCGGGGAAGACGTCGCTGCTGGAGGTGATCGCCGGCACCGCCCCGCCCTCCGCCGGCCGGGTCGAGCGCGACCGCCGGATGCGCATGGCCCACCTCACCCAGCAGTCGCCGCCGCCCTCGGCGCCGACGGTGCTCGCCGAGGTGATGGCCTCGCGCCAGGACGTCGCCGCCCTGCAGTCGGAGATGGCGGCGCTCGAGCAGCAGCTGTCGGGTGCCGAGGGCGGCGACCTCGACGCGGCGATGGCCCGCTACGGCGAGGCACAGCACGCCTACGAGGCGCTCGGCGGCTACGACCTGGAGGCGCGGGCCCGGGCGGCGCTGGGCGGGCTCGGCCTCGACGCCGAGGCCCAGCGCCGCCATCCGCGGGCGCTGAGCGGCGGCCAGGTCCGCCGCCTCGAGATGGCCAAGCTGCTCCTCCAGGACGCCGACCTCATCCTCCTCGACGAGCCCACCAACCACCTCGACCTCGCCGCGATCGAGTGGGTCGAGGAATTCCTGCGCGGCGTCCGCGCGGCGATCGTGGTGGTCTCGCACGACCGCCGCTTCATCGACGGGGTCTGCTCCGGGGTGCTGGAGATCGCCCACGGGGTGACCGAGGAGTACCCGGGGAACCACTCCGCATACGTGCGGTTGCGAGTGCAACGCAGGGAGCGCCGGCGCAAGGAGTGGGAGGAGCAGCAGGGCCACATCGCCCACCAGGAGGAGTTCATCCGCCGCTACAAGGCGGGGCAGCGCGCCCGTGAGGCCCGGGGGCGGCAGCTCAAGCTCGACCGCCTCGAACGGGTCGCCCGTCCCGTGGAGGACGAGCGCCCGCGGCTGCGCTTCACCTCCTCTCCGGGCTCGAACGTGCTGCTCCGGGCCACCGACCTGGTGGCGGGACGGCAGGGCCGCGGCATCGCCCGCCTCGACCGCGCCGTGCTCGGCCCCGGCGACCGCGTCGCCATCGTCGGCGCCAACGGCAGCGGCAAGAGCACCCTGCTCCACACCCTTGCCGGCGAGCTCGATCCGGTGGCGGGCACGGTGGCCCGGGGGGCGCGGCTGCGGATGCGCCTCCACCGGCAGGAGGAGGCCCAGCCCGACGTCGAGGACACCGGCCGCACCGTGCTCGACGAGCTGCTCGCCGACCACCCCATCGGCGAGGAGCGGGGACGGACCGTCCTCGGCAGCCTGCTCTTCAGCGGGGACGAGGTCTTCTCCCCGGTCTCCACCCTGAGCGGCGGCGAGCGCGCCCGCCTCGCCCTCGGCCGCCTCGCCTCGACCCCACCAACCTGCTGCTCCTCGACGAGCCCACCAACCACCTCGACATCCCTGCGCAGGAGGTGCTCGAGCGCGCGCTGGTCGGATATGCGGGGGCCGTGGTGCTCGTGACCCACGACCGCGCGCTCATCGATGCCGTGGCCACGAGGACGTGGGCGATCGAGGACGGCGGCGTGCGCGAGGTGCTCGGTGGCTACACCGACCTGCTGCGCATTCGCGATCGCGAGCGTCGTGACCTCGAGCGCGAGGCCCAGCGCGTTGCGCGGGCCGCCCGGACTGCGCG
>JAQBPH010000510.1:0-4474 GCA_028287625.1 Chloroflexota bacterium
CCGGCGCACCGCCCGCCGCCAGGTGCTGGGCACGCTGCCACCGGGCTGGCGCAACAACCCCTCGCAGCTCGAGCGTGTGGAGTTCGAGGGCCGCCACGGACGCCACCGGGTCGGCTACCGCGAGGGACGCGAGGGGCTGCGGCTGGAGGTGGACGGCCTCGAGCTCGACGCCGTCGCCATCGAGGCCGGCGAGGACGCGGTGGTGCTCGAGGCGGGCGGGGTGCGGCGCACCTACACGGTGCACCTCGCCGGCGACGTCCACCACGTGCACGGCCCCGCCGGGGCGGTGGCGCTGCGTGAGCTGCCCCGCTTCCCCGTCCCCGAGGTCGCCGAGCCGCCGGGCTCGCTGCACGCGCCGATGCCGGGGATGGTGCTGCGCGTCGAGGTCGCCCCCGGAGACAGCGTGGTCGCGGGCAGCGTGGTCGCGGTGCTGGAGGCGATGAAGATGGAGCACGCGGTGCTCGCCGGCTCCACCGGGCGGGTCGCCGACGTGATGGTGCGGCCCGGCCAGCAGGTCGAGGCCGGCGCCGTCATCGCGGTGGTCGAGGAGGGGGTCGGGTGAGCGCGGACGAGACATCGCCAGGACCATCGGGCCTGTGACAGGAGACTCGGGTTGAACCTCGCCGACTACCAGCACCTGCTCTTCGAACGCCGGGCCAACGGCGTCCTGCTCATCACCATCAACCGCCCCGACCGCCTGAACGCCACCGACGAGGTGCTGCACGGCGAGCTCTGCAGGGTCTGGCCCGAGGTGTCGGACGACGCCGAGACCCGGGTGGCGGTGATCACCGGCGCCGGCCGCGCCTTCAGCGCCGGCGGCGACCTCTCGATGGTGCAGTCGCAGGTGGGCAACTTCCGCAAGGTCGCCGAGATCATGGACGAGGCCCGCGCCATCGTCCACAACATCATCGACTGCCGGAAGCCGGTGATCTCGGCGATCAACGGGGTCGCGGTGGGCGCCGGGCTGGCGGTCGCGCTGATGGCGGACATCAGCATCATGGCCGAGGAGGCGCGCATCACCGACGGCCACATCCGCCTCGGGGTGGGCGCGGGCGACCACGCCGCCATCATCTGGCCGCTGCTCTGCGGCATGGCCAAGGCGAAGTACTACCTGCTCACGGCCGAGTTCATCGACGGGCGCGAGGCCGAGCGCATCGGCCTGGTGAGCCGCTGCGTCCCCCGGGAGAGGCTGCTCCCCACCGCCCTCGAGGTCGCCGAGAAGCTGGCCACCGGCCCCCAGCTCGCCATCCGCTGGACCAAGCGCGCGCTCAACAACTGGCTGCGCCAGGCCGGTCCCATCTTCGACGCCTCGCTGGCGCTGGAGATGCTGAGCTTCTTCGACGAGGACGTCGCCGAGGGCGCCGCCGCGATCATGGAGAAGCGCCCCCCGAGCTTCCCCTCGGCGAGGTCATGACCCGTGAGCAGCGTAGGATGCCGGCCATGACGCCACTCGGTGCGGTGCTTCGGGGTGCGGTCGCCGGCGCCGTCGGCACCGCCGCCATGGACGCCTTCTGGTACGCGCGCCACCGCCTCTCCGGCGGAACCCAGGACCCGTTGACCTGGGAGTTCGGCGGGCCCAGCGACTGGGAGAGCGTCTCCGCGCCCGCCCAGCTCGGCCGCCGGCTGGCGGAGGGCCTCACCCAGCGCCCCCTGGACGCGCGCTGGGCGCGGCTCACCAACAACGTCATGCACTGGGGCTACGGGATCGGCTGGGGAACCGCCCTCGGCGTGGTGGGCGGCTCGCTGCGCCGGCTGCGCCCGGTCCACGGCCCCGTCTTCGGGGTCGCCGTGTGGGGGAGCAGCTACGTGATCCTGCCGGTGGCCGGGCTCTACAAGCCGATCTGGCAGTACGGCATCCGCGAGCTCGCCCCGGACCTGGCGGCGCACCTCGTCTACGGCACCACGGCGGTGGGCTGCTTCGCGGTGCTGCGGCGCATCGGCGACGGCTGAGCGGGCGACATGGCCGAGCTCTCCCCCGCCGCCCCGCCGCCTCCGTACCGCTCCGCCGCCCAGCGGGCGAGGCTGGCGATGATCGCCCTGCTCGTCTTCGTGGTCGTCGAGATCGCCGCCGTGGTCGCCGACGCGGGCCGGGTCGGCATCACCAACCGCATCCTCCGCGCCGACACCGTCAGCGACGCCGAGGTGACCGCGAGCGACACCTTCGTGCAGCTGACGGCGGTGCTCGAGATCGCCGTCATGGTCGCCTGCGCCGCGCTCTTCCTGACCTGGCTCCACCGGGTGGTCGCCAACGGCCCCGCGCTCGGGGGCCGGGAGCTCCGCTACACGCCGGGCTGGGCGGTGGGCTGGTGGTTCGTCCCCGTGCTCAACCTGGTGCGGCCCTTCCAGGTGGTCGCCGAGGCATGGGCCCTCCCGGCGCGCGACCCGAGCGCGAGCCTCGGGCTGCTGCTCCCGGCGTGGTGGGGGCTGTTCATCCTCGGCAACGTGGTGAGCCGGTTCCTGGTGGTCCGGACCGGGGGCGACGACGTCACCGCGCTTCGCAACGCCGCGATCATCGACATCGTCGCCTCGGTGGTCCTCATCGTCGCCGCCCTGCTCTGCGTGGTGATGGTGCGGCGGCTCACGGAGCGCCAGGAGCTCAGGCACCTCGCCCTGTCGGTCCCGCAGGCGGCCGCCGGAGGCGCGGGGTAGGGGAGGCTGGACGGTCACGGCGCGGTGCGGGTCCGGTGCGGAGTCGTCACTCCGGCGCGATGGTGCCGCCAGGGCTGCGGGGGATGGTATGCGCACCCCCGATCACCCTTTGCGGAGCACTCTCATGGACCAGATCACCCTTCTCGACGACGCCGCCGGCCTCACCGACGAGGAGACCGCGCCCCTTCTCGAGGCCGCCTACCCGGAGATCGTCGCCGCCATCCGCCAGCTCGCGGCCACCCTCGACGCCCACTCCGACGAGATCGCCCGCATGGTCGTCCTCGCCGCCTAGAACCTCAGTCTGTCCCCTCCTCCGGAGCGCGGGTCGCGCGCTCCGGGGGAGTGCCGACGCCCAGCACGTCGCCGAGCCGCCGGTGCAGGCTGGCGAGACTGGCGGCCGCGGACTCGAGCTCGGCGCACGGCGCCGCCGACAGCGCCACCAGGGTGGCGTCGGCCAGCGCGGCGAGCCCGGACCGCGCCGGCCGTGGCTCGCCGGCTCCGGCGGGGTCGAGCTGCGCCACCATCAGCCGCGCCGCGTCGTCGGCCGCCCGGCCGGAGAGCCGCTCGCTGTGGATCCGCTCCCAGAGAAGCTGCTGCAGCGGTGTGTTCTGCTGCAGGCGCATGAGCGCGCGAGCGTGCTTCTCGGTGAGCTCGCCGGCGCGAACGTCGTCGCGGATGGGATCGGGGAGGCGGGTGACGTTGAGCAGGTTGTGGATGTGCTGGCGGGTGATGCCCACCATCTCGCCGACCTGCTGCCAGGAGCGCAGCTTGAGGCTGACGCGCAGTCGCGTCAGCGCGTGCGCGCGGTCGACGGCGTTGAGCTCCTCGCGCTGGATGTTCTCGATGAGCGCCTCGACGTATGCACGTTCGTCGTCGGCGTCGACGACGATCGCGGGGATCTCCTGCAGCCCCGCGCCCCGCGCCGCTCTCCAGCGCCGCTCGCCGGCGACGATCTCGTAGCTCTCGTCGCCGCTGCGGCGCACGCGAATCGGCTGCAGCACGCCGTGCAGGGACACGCTCTGCGTCAGCTCCTCGAGGCCGCCCGGGTCGATGCGCCGGCGCGGCTGATCGAGCCGCGGATGGATGCGCTGCAGCGGGATTGTCTGCAGCTCGAACCGCTCGGTGCGCGCGACGACATGTCCAGACAGGGACCGCTCGTCGTCGACCACAGTCCTCACCGTCCCATGACGCACAATTGTCCGCCCGATCCTACGCCCTGCCCGGGTGAATGTGCGCAACCGCACCAGACTCGGGAAGACCCCGAGGACCCTCGGTGGAACAGCCTTGCCGAGGTGTCTGCGGTCTTGGCTCAGCCACGGCTCATCACGGGAAGCATTATTGGGCCGAAGGCAGGCGCAGGCGCCTGCGGTCCTGGCTCAGCCACGGCTCATCACTGGAAGCATTATTGGCCGAAGGCCTGAATGGACCCCCGCCGCAGTTGTGTGGCGGCGGGGGCCACGGAGGGATGAATTCTGTGTGGTGGTGGCCCTGCGCTCGCGGCCACGGTGCCGCCATGTGACGCGCCGGCACCGCCAAAACCTGCGGGTGGACATTCTTCCTGTCCACCCGGCGGGCCGACCCGTGGCGACCTCACCTGGTCCGCATCTGAGCCCGACCGTCAAACGGGTTGACGGGCGCACGCGCTAGCGGGCGGGGCGGCTCAGCACCTGTCCGAGGCGGCGGTGGAGGTCGGAGAGCGCCGGTGAGGCGGCCTGCAGCTCCTCCGGGGGCGCCGTCACCAGCGCGGCGAGGACCTCGGTGGCGAGCGACACCAGGTCGCCCGGCGGCTGCGGCGCGGGCAGCCCCGCCGGCGCGGGCAGCGCGG
>JAQBPH010000244.1:0-22721 GCA_028287625.1 Chloroflexota bacterium
TCAGGGCGCAGGCGCATCGGGCGAGGGCCGTCGAGGAGCCCGTCCTCGACCTGGCCATCGCGTCGCTCGGCGGCGGGACGGCCTGGCCGCTCCCCCGGGCGGCAGCCTGCGAGCCGCCTCCGTCAGAATCGCCTCCGTCCCCACCTGGCAGGAGGTCGCGACAATGACGGAGACCGACATTCGCGGCGGCGTCGCCGGCGCCCTCCACCGTGACGCCCTCTTCGTCGACGGCGCCTGGGTGCCGTCCGGCGGGGCGGGACGCCTCGAGGTGGTCGGAGCCGCCACCGAGGAGGTGATCGGCAGCGTCCCGGAGGGCACCGCGGCCGACGCCGAGCGGGCCGTGGCCGCCGCCGCCCACGCCTTCCCGGCATGGTCGGCGACCACCCCGGCGGAGCGCGCCGCCCTGCTGCGCCGCCTCCAGGCGGGGCTGGCGGCTCGCGGAGACGAGCTGGCCCGGATCATCGCCACGGAGGTGGGCATGCCGCTGCGCATGTCGACCGTCATCCAGGCCGGACTGCCCGCGATGGTCGCCGGCCTCTTCGCGCAGCTCCTCGAGGAGTTCGCCTTCGAGGAGCGCGTCGGCAACTCCCTGGTGGTGCGCGAGCCGGTGGGCGTGGTGGCCGCCATCACGCCGTGGAACTACCCGCTCCACCAGACCGTCGCCAAGCTCGCGCCGGCGCTCGCCGCCGGCTGCACCATGGTCCACAAGCCCAGCGAGGTGGCGCCGCTGAGCGCCTTCGTGCTCGCCGAGGTGCTCGAGGAGATCGGCCTCCCGCCCGGCGTCTACAACCTGGTGAGCGGCACCGGGCCGGTGGTCGGTGAGGCGCTCGCCGCCCACCCCCAGGTCGACATGGTCTCCTTCACCGGGTCGACCCGTGCGGGCCGGCGCGTCGCCGAGCTGGCCGCGCAGTCGGTGAAGCGGGTCGCCCTGGAGCTCGGCGGCAAGTCGGCGAACGTCCTCCTCGACGACGCGGACCTGGCACGTGCGGTGGGCAGCGGTGTCAGCAACGCCTTCCTCAACAGCGGGCAGACCTGCACCGCCCTGACCCGCCTGGTCGTGCCGCGTGCGCGCCAGGAGGAGGTCGTGGCTCTGGCGGTGAAGGCGGCTGCGCGCCTGCCCCTGGGCGACCCGCTCAGCGAGGAGGCCCGGCTGGGGCCGCTGGCCTCCGCCTCGCAGCGAGAGCGGGTGCGTGGCTACATCGAGCGCGGTCTGGCCGAGGGTGCACGCATGGTGACGGGCGGCACCGAGGCGCCCGAGGGGCTGCCGCGTGGCTACTACGTGCGGCCCACGATCTTTGCCGACGTCACTCCGGAGATGACGATCGCCCAGGAGGAGATCTTCGGGCCGGTGCTGGCGATCATGCCCTATGACGACGAGGAGGAGGCGCTGCGCATTGCCAACGGCACCGTCTACGGCCTCGCCGGCGCGGTCTGGTCGGCCGACGAGGAGCGCGCCCGCGCCTTCGCCCGGCGCATGCGCACCGGCCAGGTCGAGGTCAACGGCGGCGGATTCAACCCCCTCGCCCCGTTTGGCGGCTACAAGCAGTCGGGGCTGGGACGGGAGCTCGGGCGGTGGGGCCTGGAGGAGTTCCTGGAGACCAAGTCCCTGCAGCTGCGCACCTTCTAGACCCGCGCGCTGACCAGGCCCTCTCGCGGGTGCACGTAGCGCTTGGTCTTGGAGCAGGGGCGGCGACCTCGTGCCGCCGCCACATCGCCCGGAAGTCCTCCGAGGCTCGCTGCGAGCGTCCGGCACCACCGCCCGCCCCCGCCGGTCCTCCCTGGGCGGCGCTCGCCGTGGTGCTCGTCGGCGCCTTCATGGCGGTCGCCGACTTCTTCATCGTCAACGTCCGCCCTGCCCGGCATCGCCTCCACCCTCGGCGCCGGCGCCGCGGCGCTCGATCCCCGAGGAACACCACGCATCCCGCGGCCGGATCGTCCGAACCTGCCAGGACCCCGGCGCCGCCGTGCAATCATCTGGCGAGCGCCCGTCCACCGGACTGCGACGCGCCAGGAGCCACCCCCGAGCGGGAGGAGCAGCGCATGATCCTCATCGTCCTGAAGATCTCCATCCGTGCGGATCGGCGCGACGACTGGCTGCACGGGATCAAGCGCTACTCGGAGGCGGTCCGGCAGGAGCCCGGCGGCCCGGAGTTCACGTGCTTCGAGAGCGTCGAGAGCTCCAACCAGTTTGCGGCGGTCGAGGGCTTCGCCTCCCGCGAGGCAAGCGACAGGCACGTTCAGACCGACCACTTCAAGGAGTTCATCGCCTGGTTCCCCAGCGTGCTCGCCGAGGCGCCGAAGATCATCAATGTCGAGGTGGCCGAGGGCTGGTCGACGATGTCGGAGCTCGCGCAGTAGCTCCCCGCCGAAGAGGTCGCGCAGGCCCCACCCGCTGTGCTCGGTGTACCAACCGACCGGGCCGGACATCGCGGGCGAGCTGGAGGCGTTCATCAACGTGGCGAGCGCACTCCCGCCGGCTGATGCATGTGCTCACGACCAGCCGGTGACCCCCTCGTTCGTTGCCCCACATTGGAGAGCCCTCGTGCCCACCATCCCCACCCCTCTCCCCGCGCAGGCCGCGGGAACGCTAGACCTCGGCGGCGATCTCACCGTCAACCGGCTCTGACACGTCCGGGCCCCGATGACTGGCGTCCGGTCGGCCGGCCGGAGTACCTGCGCCAGCAGGCCGAGATGAGCCCGCCTTCGCACCATGGGGCTGGTGGCGCTCGCCGACGAAGAGTTCGACGAGCTCACAAACCTGGTCCATCCAGCTGTGCAGGGGCCTGGATGACACCGAGACGAGCCGCGATCTCGGTGTCAGCGTCCACCTGTGTCGGCGTTCGACTCCTTCACCGACACCGCTCGCTCGACGCGCTGCGCGCGCTCGCCGAGGACGGCACCCTCAGCCTATGCGTTGCCGGCATCATGCCGGCGCGCGACGCCGCCCGCGCACACCAACGGCTCGCCGCCGGAGGCGTCCGCGGCCGTCTCGTCCTCGAGTTCGAAGTACCACTGGCCTGACCGGGGCCGAGACGCTGTCGTCCCCGCAGCATCCTTCAGCCCCGCCTGGTGGAGCTGGGTGCGTGAGGCGATGCCGAGCTTGGTGAAGACCTTGTGCAGGTGGTACTCGACGGTGCGCGGACTGATGAAGAGCCGGGCGGCGATCCCCTGGTTGGAGAGACCGCCGTGGGCCAGGCCCGCGATCTGCAGCTCCTGCGGGGTGAGCTCGGAGGTCGTCTCCAGCGTCCGCCTGCGGGCATGCTCGCCGGTGGCGAGGAGCTCCCGCTCGGCGCGGCCGGCGAAGGCCTCGGCGCCCATCGACACGAACATGTCGTGGGCGGTGCGCAGCTGCTCGCGCGCCTCCAGCCGCCGGCGCTCGCGTCGCAGCCATTCCCCGTAGAGGAGGTGGGCACGGGCGAGCTGTGCCGCACCGCGGCAGCGGCCGAGCCGGTCGAGCGCCTCGCGGTAGAGCTCGTCGGCGGCGTCGCCGTCGCTGAGCAGCGCCCGACAGCGGGCCTCGAGGCCCAGCGCAGACTCCGTCCGGCTGGCCTGCGTCTGCTCGGTGAGCCGCTCGAGGGCCGCGGCGGCGTCCTCGGGGTTGCCGGCCCGCACCGCCGCCTCGACGTACTCGGGGAGCACCCGGACGGCGACGAGCCCCCCGTGCTCGCACGCCTGGCGCGCGGCGCCGAGGGCGGCGGCATAGTTGCCGCGGCCGTTCTCGAACACCGCGGTGGCGTACTCGGTGAGGGTGATGAGCATCCCCTCGCCGCGCGCTTCGGCGTCCTCGACGCAGGCGTCGATGAGCGCCGCCGTCTCCGCCTCCCGTCCCCGCCAGGCGGCGAGCTTGAGGGCGCCGCTGCTGATCGGGGCGCCGCCGGTCGCCTCGGTGATGGCGGTTGCCTCCTCGATCAGGGCCGCCGCGGTGGCGAACTCGCCGTCGTGGACATGGATGATGGCGAGGTGGTTGAGGGCGGTCGGGAGGGCGGTGAGAGCGCCCGCCTCGCGAGCGAGCTCGACCTCGCGGATGGCGAGCGCGTGGGTGGCGTCGTCGTCCCAGAGGTCGGCGGCGGTGCCACGGGCGAGGCCCAGCCATCGGATCTCGTCCTCCTCCTCGAAGGCGCCCATGGCCCGCCGCAGCAGGGGCACGCCGGCGGCCCAGCCCTCGGTGAGCAGCGTCGCCAGGCAGTCGAGGAGGAGGTCGACGGCTCGTGGCGGGCCGGGGGCGGTGGGCGCCGCGCGAGCCGCCTCGGCCACGTCCAGCACCCCTCGGCCGCGGCCGAGCCTCCCGGCGAACATCGCCGCCTCGAGCGCCTGGAGATACGTCTCCCGTGCCAGCCGTGGGTCGAGGGGCTCGAGCCGCCTGGCCGCCCGGATGAGCAGGGGCATCGCTGCCGCGGCTGGTGGCGAAGGCGATCTCGGCGCGCAGCCGCTCCAGCAGGGCGCCCTGCAGGGCGTCGAGCGCCCCCAGGTCGACCACGTCGAGCAGGCCCAGGGCCGCGTCGGGCGCCCCGGCCCGCAGCTTGGAGCGGGCGGCGGCGAGGGTGCGCTCCACCCGGCGTGCGGGATCGGGGGTCAGCGCGGCGGCTCGTTCGAGGAAGGCCGCCGCCGCCGCCAGTCCGCCCCGAGCCCGGGCCTCTCCCGCCGAGCGCTCCAGGTCGCCGGCGATCTCCTCGTCGGGCCCGAGCGCCGCCTCGGCGCGGTGCCAGGCGCGGCGATCGGGACTGACATCGGGGTCGATGACCTCGGCGAGCGCGCGATGCGCGCTCCGGCACTCGTCGGGAGACGCCGCGTGGTGGACCGCCGAGCGCACCAGCGGGTGACGGAAGCTCACCTGTGCTCCGATGCGGAGCAGCCCGTCGGCCTCGGCGGGGGCGGCGGCGTCGCAGCCGATGCCCATCCGTTCCGCCGCACGGCGGAGCAGCACCGGGTCGCCACAGGGGTCGATCGCCGCGATCAGGAGCAGCCGGCGGGTCTCCGCCGGGAGCGCCTGGATCCGGCGCAGGAAGCTCTCCTCGATCCTGCCGGTCAGCGGCTGCCTGGCGGTCAGCCCGAAGCCTCCCGCGAGCTCGGCGGACGTCAGGCCGCGATGCAGCTCGAGCAGGGCGAGCGGGTTGCCCTGGGCCTCGGCGACGATGCGGTCGCGCACTCGCTCGTCGAACCGCCCGGGGATCACCGAGGCGATGAGCCTGCGGGCGTCGGCGTCGGGCAGACCGGTGAGCTCCAGCTCCGGGATCCCCGCGAACTCGGCGGGCGGACCGGGGTCGCGCACCGCGAAGAGCAGGGCGACCGGCACGGCGTGGAGGCGGCGGGCCACGAACGCCAGCACCTGGGCGGAGGCCTGGTCCAGCCAGTGGGCGTCCTCGACCACCCCGAGCAGCGGCCGGTCCTCCGCGACCTCCTTGAGCAGGCTGAGCACGGCCAGCCCGACGAGGAAGCGATCCGGCGCGGCGCCGGGGGTGAGACCGAAAGCGGCGCTGAGCGCGTCGCGTTGCGGGCCGGGAAGCCGGTGGAGCCGGCCCAGCATCTGCCCGCAGAACTGGTGCAGCCCGGCGAAGGCGAGCTCCATCTCCGACTGGACTCCGGTGGCGCGGGCGACTCGGAAGCCCGACGCGGAGTCCGTCGCGTAGTCGAGGAGCGCGGACTTGCCGATCCCCGGCGCGCCGCCCACCACCAGAGCGCCGCTCCTCCCCGAACCGGCGGCGGTGAGCAGCTGGTCGACGGTCTGGCACTCTCGGCGCCGGCCGTGCAGCGTGGTCATCGATGTGGTCCTCGCGGTTGAGATGATGGCGCCCGCCATGGTCCTGGGCTGTGTCACCACGCTCGCCGTGCCGCGATGGATTGGGAGCAACGCCGACTCGCTCGCCACGGCGCCCGCTGGTCGTGCCACGAATCGCCGCACACCGCGATCTTCCAGGAGTGGCGATGTGGGACCGGGAGGCGAGCCGGACGGCGCGCTCAGGTCCAGCGGCTCTCGGTCGTAGGCGAACATGACCCATGCCTCATCGGTGGCATCACCTCCTCGGCCGCGATACGCGGGACTCGTATCGATGGAAAGATGCCTGACGCGGCAGGGTGCCGGCGTCACTCGTTGGTATGAGCGAGGGGTCACACTTTCGTCGGAGGGGTGGGCTCCTCGGAGGCAGCCGAGCTCACCGAGATGGGCGAGCGAGCCGGACGTGTCAGGAGAGCTCAGCCCGCGCTGCACATTGCGTGAGGAGCGACGTGCAGATCTCGGGCACCTGGCACAAGGGATCGCTCCGCCGTGACAGGCATGGTACGATCACCGCCCCTCTGGACCTCGGAACGGACCCGTGGTGTGACCATCCCTGCGAGTGGCCGACAGTGTCAGGCCCCTGAGTCGCACCGTCTACGGCCGGCTGACAGACCCTTGTCGGAATCGGACGGGTGACGTTGAAGGCTCGGGATCCTGCGTCTGAGGACAGGGACCGCGTCCTGACGGGCGGGGCACCTCGGCGCATCGTGCGCCAGGAGATCATCGCCTCATGGCACCGCTCGCAAGGTGCCGGCCTGACGCCGGATACGTTCAACGTCCCCTACACATCCGACGTCGATCGGGAGAACCGGTTCGCGATGGCCGCTGGCCCGGTGCTCGACCGTCTCGCATCGCAACTGTCGGGCATGGGCATGGGTGTCATCCTCACCGACGCGGACGGTCAGGTGCTCCACCGTCGTGCCGAGGATGCACCGGTACGGACGCACCTCGACAGGATTCTGCTCGCCCCCGGCTTCGCCTACGCCGAGCACGCCACCGGCACCAACGCGATCGGCACCGCACTGGCCGCGGGACGTGCCCTGAGCGTCCTGGGCAGCGAGCACTTCGCCGAGGCGCTCCAACCGATGGCCTGCTACGCGGCGCCGGTCTACCATCCGATCTCGCAGCGCCTCGCGGGTCTGCTGGACGTCACCTGCCTCCACAGCCATGCGAATCCACTCGTCCTGCCTCTGGTGACGCAGGCGGCACGGGAGATCGAGCGAGCACTGTACGAGGAGTCCTCGGCGCACGAGCGGCTGCTCCTCCAGCGCTTCCTGCGAGCCATGCGCGCTGATGAGGAACGGCCCGTCGTCGCGATCGGCGACCGGGCAATGATCACCAACGCCCCCGCCGCCCGCCTGTTGGAGCGCTCGCCGCAGGCGCTCCTGTGGCAGATCGTCCAGAGCGCAGTGGGCCGCGGCGAGGCTTTTGTTGTCGAGGTGCCAATGCCGGCGGGTGCCGCGGTCCACGCAGTCTCCACTCCCGTCTACGATGCGGATCGACTCGCCGGTGCCGTTCTCGAGTTCCACGTGCCGGGAAGGGCGGTGTCCTCCCGCGATCCTGAGCAGGGGTCCGGCATCCCGGGGGGCGGGCGTCTCGCCCTCCCTGCCGTCCGAGCGTCCGAGGCCACCCGCCGTGCCCAGCTGCAGCCCGACGCCCCGGCTCGATCGGTCGAGCCCGGACCGCTGACCCACCGGGAGCACGACGTCCTGAAGCTGATCGTCGAGGGGTGCGCCAACAAGGAGATCGCTCGTCGGCTCGTCATCCACGAGAACACCGTGAAGACGCACGTCAAGCGTATCTTTGACAAGCTGGGTGTACAGAGCCGTACACAGGCCGCGCTGCACGCTCGCGACCGCGGCATCGGTCACCCCGGCTGACCCATTGCTCCAAGGTCGCTCGCGAACGTCCCTTCGCACGCCTGGCAATTATTACTATACTGTGATCTTTCACGCTGGCCGAGGCAGCCGCTGTTCGAGACAGGCGCCCGAGCCGCGAGGGCCACGCTGTGATCGAGCACTTCAGGCGAGCCGGTCTCGCGATCTCCGGCGCGGCCGTGTTCGTCCTCAGCGAAGGATCGATCGCGTCTGCCAGCCTCACACCGCCCACCGGCTCCCCACCGGCCGGGCTGACCATGCAGCAGGCCCGGCACGGCACATCCGCCACCCCGACCCCCGCGGTTCCCGGCACGACCGGCGACCCCTCCACCCCGCTCGCTCTCCAGACCCGCCATGCCCAACCGGCTGCGGCGAGCGGCGCGTCCGGCAGCATCGTCGACGTCGAGTTCTTCCAGACGTGCATCAGCTGCACGACCGCCCGCGCGGG
This sequence comes from Chloroflexota bacterium, assembly GCA_028287625.1. Classification (GTDB taxonomy): domain Bacteria; phylum Chloroflexota; class Dormibacteria; order Aeolococcales; family Aeolococcaceae; genus CF-96. The sequence goes on from JAQBPH010000244.1 coordinate 8,099, forward strand.
CACCCAGAGACCCGATGGCAGCGCCAGTGCAGTCCGCGTCGCCGGTCACGAGATCTCTGGAGGAGAGAGCGTCTCCGATGCTTCGCAGAGGGGGGCGCTGCTGGCGCTGCCCGCCAACCCGTTCCTCCGCCTCGCCATCGCCGACTGGAGGACGACCTGCGGCGTCGATGCCGAGCGGTCCACGTCCTTCTCACACTCCCGGGCCGCCCTCGTCGACCTCGCGCTCCTCGGCGACTCGACAGCGGACTCGTTGCTGACCGTGGGCCTCCTGGAGTCGACGAGCGACGCGACCTACACCGGTGCCATGTCGCGCGGGGACGCCGTCGACAACGGCGTCCATGTCACCGCCCTCAACGGGGCGCTGGCCCTCATTCTGCTCCACTCGGAGGCTTCGAGCGACCATCCCCGCTCGTCGTACATCCTGTCGATGAACGGGAACAGGCTCCTCACCTCGAGCCAGGCGGGAAACGAGAACGGCACCCCGACAACGATTCCCGGCCTCCTGGCGATCACCCTCCTCGACGTCAGCGGCCATGGTGGCGCGGGCGGGTGACCGGCACCTGCCGGGGCCCAGGGGGGCGCCCGTCAGACAGGTAACCTGGCGAGGTCGAGAGCGGGTGACATTCTCCTTCACCCGCTCTCGACCTGCCGGAACGGTGGGAGCGAAGGGCGTGTTCTCGCGTAGCCAACCCTTGACTCGGCCACCGATCGGGAGGACCAGCAGATTTCCCGGTCCCGCCGTACGCTGTACGCGGTGACCTGCGCAGTCTGGCGGGGCCCCGGCCCGGAAAGGATCGTCGCCGTTCGAGGAGGAGGAGTCGTGGCCACCACCAAAGACCCCAATTCGGTGCTGGTGCTGCAGGGCGGCGGGGCGCTGGGCGCTTATCACATCGGCGCCTACCGAGCCCTGCACGAGGCCGGCTTCGCCCCAGGGTGGATCTGTGGGACCTCCATCGGGGCCCTGAACGCCGCGGTGCTGGTCGGCAACAGGCCGCAGGATCGAGTCGAGCGGCTCGAGGAGTTCTGGGACGAGATCTCGTGGCCCGACCTGTGGGGCGTCGAGCCGCCCCAGGGGTTGGAACGAGCGTTCAACACCGCCTCCAACCTGTCTGCCCTCATGTTCGGGCAGCCCAACTTCTTCGGCCCCTACGTCCCGGGCCCGTACCTGTCGCTGCCAGGCAGGAAGGGGGCGACCTCCTTCTACGACACGAGTCCGATGCTCAGGACCCTGACCCGCCTCGCCGACTTCGCGGTGGTCAACTCGGGGGCGACCCGCATCAGCCTGGGTGCCACCAACGTGACCACGGGGAACGTCCGGTTCTTCGACAACAAGAAGCGTTCCTCCGACGGCGGGCGCGACGTGATCGGCCCGGCCCACGCCCTGGCCAGCGGGTCGCTGCCCCCTGGTTTCCCGGCAACCGAGATCGACGGCGAGTCCTACTGGGACGGAGGCTGCGTCTCCAACACGCCGCTCGACGCCGTGCTCAACGATCTCCCCACGGACCACACCGTCGTGTTCATGGTCGACCTGTGGGATGCGGCGGGACCCGTGCCCGAGACGATCGATCAGGTGATGTGGCGGCAGAAGAACATCCAGTATGCGAGCCGCACCGCTCATCACATCACCGAGGCGGCGGAGCGCGTCTACCTCCGCTCGCTCCTGACCGCCGTCCGCTCCAGGGTCCCGAAGGACGCGCTGGACGACCCCGCGATCCCCAACGCCCCGCATCTCGGGTACGAAGGCAAGCTCGACATCGTCCACGTGGTGTACCGCCCAACCGACGACCAGATCTCCTCGAGCGACGCGGAGTTCTCCCGCTCATCGATCGCCAAGCGCAGCAAGGCGGGGTACGAGGACCTCAAGCTCGCTCTCCGGCACGCGCCCTGGGTCGGGAAGGAGCGTCCGGCCGCCGCCGTCGTCGTCCACAGGGTGGTCGCCGGGAACGTCACGCGGCACGTGCCCACATGGCCGGGCGATACCGCGCAATCACCGGGCGCCCTCACCGGTGCGGTCGTGGCCACGGCGGGAGATGGAGCTGCCACCAGTGGCCACCGCACGCATCGCACCAATGGCGATCGCCGCTGACATCGTCAGACTGCACGCGACGCTGTCAGCACATGTTCACAGCTCGAGCACCGCGCTGCGGCCCTCCGCCGATGCCACCGGGCGTGCCGGCAGCATGAGGGCGAGGAGCACGCCGACCGCCGTGAGCCCTGCGGTGAGGAGGAAGAGGTCGCCCACGGCGGTGCCGAAGACCTGCAGGCTGGTGCTGTTGTAGAGCTGAAGCACCCCGGCCTGCCCCTGCGCGGCCATGCCCTGCAGCTGGGGGAAGCCGGGAGCGACGCTGGGCAGCAGCACGGCGCGGTCGCTCATCTGCTGCGCCTGCTGGGTGGTGAGGATGGCGGTCAGCACCCCCAGCCCGAGTGCCGACGACACCCGCTGGATGATGTTGTTCATCGCGCTCGCCCGGCCCGCCGCCGCGCTGGAGATGGTTGCCATCGCCGCGGTCATGATGGGCATGATCGAGAGCCCCAGGCCCAAGCTCCGAATCGACATCCAGAGCACGATCTGCCCCTTCGATGTCGCTAGGGTGATGCCGTGGATCAGGTAGGTCCCGTAGGCCACGAGGATCAGGCCGATCGTGGCCGGCCACCGTGCTCCGATCCTGTCGTAGAGCTGACCGGAGATGGGCATGACCATCCCGGTGATCAGCGCGGGCAGCAACAGCGTCAGCCCGGCCTGGAGGGCGCCCAGGCCCTGCCCGTCCTGGAGGAAGAGTGGAACGTAGAACATCCCGGCGAAGAGGGCGGCGATGAGAATCGCCATCAGCAGTGACGCGTTGGTGTACGCCCAGTTGCCGAAGATCCGCACGTCGAGCATCGGCTCCTCGACGGAGAGCTCGACGACGACGAAGACGGCCAGGCTGAGCAGGCCCACGGCGCCGAGGATGAGGACGCGATACGACGTCCATCCCCAGGAAGCGCCCTCGGACAGCGCGAGCAGCAGGGAGAAGAGGCTCGTCGCCACGGTCGCGAAGCCGGCGGCGTCGAACCGCTGACCGCTCTTTCTCGGGGAGCGCGGCAGCACGGCGGACGCCGCCACCACTCCGACAACGGCGACGGGAATGTTGATGTAGAAGATCAGCCGCCAGTTCACGTACTCGACCAGGTAGCCGCCGATGGTCGGGCCGACGGCGGGCGCGAAGAGGACGCCGAGCCCGAAGAAGCCCATGGCGGTCCCCATCTTCTCGCGCGGCACCATGCGGTAGAGGAGCGCCTGCGCGACCGCCGGCAGCAGACCGCCGCCGATCGCCTGGACGATCCTGAAGACGATCAGGATGTTCAGGCTCCAAGCCAGGCCGCACAGCGCGGAACCCGCCGCAAAACCGATGAGGGAAAAGCGGTAGACGCGGTCAAGGCCATAGCGGTCGCCGAGCCAGCCGCTGATCGGGACCACGATGCCCAGCGCGAGGGTGTAGGCGGTGGCGACCCACTGCACCTGGTCGGTGGTGGCGCCGAACTGCGTCTGCATCATCGGGATGGCGACGTTGACGATGTCGGTGTCGAGCACCGCCATGAACATGCCGACCACCAGCACCGCCAGGGGCAGCACCCAGCCCCGGTCGGAGACCGGGGCATCCTCGACGGGTGGGCTCGCCTCGGGGGGCGGTGGGGCGGTGGACAGGACCGCAGGGCGACGGCCTGGGCCGCGGCGGCCGCCGTGGCCCACCTGCCTCTTGGCCGGCTGCGCCGGTCGCCGCGGGCGAGTCGGACGGACGGTGGCGGGAAGCGCGACCACGCGACCCTCCGGGACGGTCGCCGGGTCGGAGCTGTCCTCCTCGGTCCGGAGGGGATCGATCATTGCGTGGTCGCTCCGTGGGGGGCCGGTCGGGGCGGCGACGCACGTGCCACCACCAGGGGAGAGAGGGGGCTCCTCAGCTGCGCCCGGGAGGGAGTCGGACGCGGTATGCTAGATGAACAGGTTGATGTTGTACCCCGCTATTATAGCGGAGTACATGGTTGGGGACAAGAACCATGGGGGAGCCCGTCGACTTCGAACTCGCCGACGCCTTCGTCGACTTCCTGCCGAGGTTCAAGCGGTGGGTCGAGCACCTCCTTCCGTCGGGAGGGCCCACCGCGGTCCGTATCCGGCTTCTCGGCACGGTCCACTGCGAGGGGCCGCAGAAGATGAGCGGCCTCGCAACCGCACTGGCGATCACCGCGCGCCGGGTCACGGCGCTCGTGGACGCTCTGGAGGAGGAGGGCCTGGTGGCGCGGGCGCCGGACCCGCGGGACCGGCGGGTGACCTGGATCACCCTGACCGAGCGGGGCACCTCGACGGTCGATCGCCTGTATGTGGCGCACCGGGAGGCGGTGGCGGCCCTCTTCGACGGGCTCGCACCCGAGCGCAAGGCTGTGCTCCTCCAGTCGATGCGAGAGCTGGGGGAGCGAATGCACCGCACCGATCCCGAAGTCCGCCGCACCGCCGGCGTCGCCGTCTCCGTCTGAGGCGACGCACTCCGGGAGACCGTGCAGGCGGTTGCGGCTCCGCGGTACCGTTGCAGGACATGGCGGGATCCTTCCGCTGCGAGGACTGTGAAGCACCGGCTCGGCTCGTGGTGGACGAGTGCCTCGTCTGCGACCGGTGCGGTGACCGGCGCATTGCCGTCGCGACCGGCTGGCCGGTGCTCCCCGATCCGGCGCCTCCAGAGATGGTGATCGATGCTGACGGGCGTGAGCACCGGATCGTGTACCGCCTCCTCCGCACGCCCGGGGGGATCACCGCTCTTGCCGAGGAGCAAGGTGCGCTTCCAGGTGAAGGGTACGAGCTCTCCGTGCTCGGGCCCCACGACGCGAGTTGCGACCAGCTCACTGCTCGTATCCGTGAGCGGGTCCGCTCGGCCGTCGAGCACCGTGCGGATGGGCTCTTGGTGTTCCCGGGCGACGCCGGTGCCGTCCCGACCGGCACGTCGCCAGCCGCCCCGCCGGGCGATGCCGAGGAGGACGAGGAGATGGATGACGAGGCGCTGATCCACGCCTGGGAGGAGATGGACCGCGAGGCCGTGAGCGTCCTCCAACATGCTCTTCCCGCGTCCCTGCTGGCCTCGGCTCCCGCCGCAGAGCTCGCGAGCGCCGGCGCGCGACTGCGGGCTGGGCTCCGTAGCCGCCAATGGCCGTTCATGATCATCGGACAGGCGAACGGCTGGCGACGGCGCCAGGACATCCCGTCAGCGGACGAGGAGCTGTGGTTACAGGCCGCGGGCGCGCTGGTCAGCATGCGCGAGGAGAGTGGGCTCCCCGTTGAGGAGGAGGCCTCAGTGATCGCCCTCCAGCATGCCGACTGGCTCGGTGCGGTGCTCGGCCTCGTTCGCGGCGGTGTCGGCACCTCGGCCGAGCCCGACGACCTCGCTCGGGCCATCGCGGCCTGCGAGGAGATCGAGTCGGACGTCGCGGACGAGGAGGAGGAGGCCGTCGCGGTGGCGGCCGCATTCGAGGTGGTCCTCCCGGTCTGGGAGGCCGTGGGGGCGGTCGACGCCGACCGGCGGCTGACAGCGCTCGGGCTGTGGGGGCTACCGCGTGCGCTCGCCCAGGCCTGGGGAGGATCGATCGATGCCGTCGTGGTCACGCATCGCACGGTCGAGGGAGCCCCACCGGGGACGCGATTCATCCTCACCGAGCACTACCCGACGGCGCCACCCTCGAAGAGATCCTAGGCAGGGCCCCGGCCATGAAGGCAGCAGTCGTTCATGGGTTCAAGTAGCCGCTCGTGGTCGAGGAGCGTCCTATCCCGTCGCCGCAGGCACCGGCGCTCGGCGGTACGAAGGGCCAGCCCGCCCTTGTCGCCAACCAGCTGACCAAGCGCTTCGGTGAGCGGACCGCCTTCTCCCAGGTGTCCTTCGAAGTCGCCCACGGCGAGGTGTTCGGGTTCCTCGGTCCGAACGGTGCCGGGAAGACGACGACGGTCCGCACCCTGGGCACGTTGATCGCGCCGACCTCCGGCTCGGCAACGGTAGCGGGAATCCCGCTCAGCGCTGAGAACGGGGTGGAGATCCGGGAGCGGATCTCGATCATGCCCGAGGCGCCCGGGCTCTACCTGCGCCTGACCGTGACGGAGAACCTGGAGTTCTTCGCCGGTCTCTACGGTCTGCACCAGGTTGGGAGGCGCATCAAAGACGCCCTCGAGGCCGTCAACCTCGCCGATCGGGCGGCTGATCTGTGCGGAGGCCTATCCAAAGGACTCCGCCAGCGGGTGGGACTGGGAAGAGCGCTGCTCAGTGACCCGGCGATCATGTTCCTCGACGAACCGACGTCTGGTCTCGACCCGGTGGCGGCACTCGAGGTGCACGACCTGATCGATGGGCTCCGGCAGAAGGGAGTGACGATCTTTCTCACCACCCACCGGCTCGACGAGGCCGAACGGCTCTGCGACCGGGTCGCCATCATGAACACGACGCTGAGAACCATCGGTCGGCCCGAGGACCTGCGAGACCAGCTCTTCAAGAAGGCGCTCGTCGTCACGACCCTCGCGCCCCTGAGCGACCCCGACCAGATCTTCAGCCGTATCCCAGCCGTCGACGGCTGGCGCTCCGACGACGCCGGCCCCTACGTGCTCTCCGTGTCCGATCCGACGATCGCCGCGCCCGCGGTGACCCGTGCCCTGGTCGCCGCCGGTGCCGACGTGCTGTCCATCACCGAGTCACGCCACTCCCTGGAGGACGTCTACCTCAAACTGATCGAAGTGGATGCCGAGGCACGCCGGCCATGAGAATGAACACCGGCCGCATCGCCGCGGTGGTCCGCAAGGAGTTCCGCGAGTACCGCCGCAGCAGCTCCATCCTCGGGACCATGGCGGTGCTCCCGATCATCTTCCTCATCGAGCCCATGCTCATCATCTTTCGGCTCGGCTCGTCGATCCCGGCCAGCACGGTGCAGAAATCGGTGGGGGCCACGTTCCTTGTGCTGCTGATCACGCCCGCCCTCGTGCCCGCAGTCATCGCCGCATCCTCGGTGGTCGGGGAGCGCGAGCAGGGAACCCTCGAGCCGTTGCTGACCACTCCACTGCGCCGCGAGGAGCTTCTGCTCGGCAAGGCGGTGGCGGCAATCGTTCCCTCGGTGGGCATCGCCTACGTCCTCTTCGCCGTCATCGAGGTCAGCGCCCGGCTCTTCGCCCGCAACGCGGCGGTCGCTCCGGCCCTGTGGCAAGGCGCTCATGTCCTCGCCGAGATCCTCTTCGCCCCTCTCCTGGCGGGATGGTCGATCTGGGTCGGCATCGGCATCTCGGCACGGTCGAGCGACGTCCGGGTCGCCCAGCAGCTGGGCACGCTGGCCAGCCTCCCTCCGCTCGGTGTCGTGGCCCTGATGTCCTTCAACGTTTTCGCGCCGAGCGTCACCCTCGCGGTGATGTTCGCAGTGGTCCTCCTCGTCGCCGACGTCCTCCTCTGGCGCGTCGTCTCGGCGATGTTCGACCGCGAACGCCTGATCACCGGGGTCAAGGCCCGACAGCCCACCGGAGGGAGCTGAGCCGCTGATGTGGCGTCGGACAGGCTGGGGAGGTCAGGCGAGCCGCAGGCGCGCTGAACAGGGCGGATTGATTCCGCGGTCAACCCGTCGGCGTCGGCCCGACTCGCCACCCGGGGCCCCCACCCCTACAACGGTGGGTGGACCTGCCCGTGCTCATCGCCGCCATCGATGAGGCCGCTCACTGGTGATCCGCCGATCGACGCTGCGGCGCTGCGGGCCGGCGGCAGGCTTGTGGCGGGCTTCCGTGGGGGAGCGGCGTCCAGGCCATGGTGCTGCGCGTAGGCGATCAGCTCTCGGGGTGCCCGCTCGATGTGCTCGGTCAGCACCGCGACGGCGGGTTCGGGGTCTCGGGTGACCGCGCAGTCACGCAGCCGGCGGTGCTCACCGGCGATGTCCCGGGCATGGTCGTCGGCAAGCGCCCAGTACCAGCGGCGGTAGAGCTCGGCGCTGTCCCGCAGTGAGGTGACCATGCCCTCGAGTCGCGGACTGTCGCAGCCCGCGAGCAGGGTCTGGTGGAAGGCACGGTGCGCCTCCGCCCAGCCCTCGTTGAACCCTCCCGTGGCGTGCTCGACGGGGGTGCGGTCGAGGGTGTGATGGGCGGCGACCACGGCCGCCTCCCACGCCACGTCTCCGTTCTGGATCGCCTGCCGAAGCGCAAGGGACTCGACCTGCACCCGCACCCGGGTGAGGTCCGCCAGGTCGGACACGGACACCTCGCGCACGCTGAAGCCGTGCTGCGGAGTCGCGACCACCAGCCCCTGCTCGGCCAGCCGGGTGAGTGCCTCCCGGACGACCGACAGGCTGGCGTCGAAGCGCTCCGCGAGCGGGAGCAGCTTGAGTCGCTGGCCCGGCTCGAACTGCCCGCTGAGGTCGAGCAGCTCGCGACGCAGCTCGCCGTAGACCGCCTCCGTTCGCGTGCTCATCCGTCGCTCAGCTGCGCCTCGTCCTGGAATCACTCCATCACTGTATCGATATTTCCTGGGATGTGAGGACATTCATGAGAAGTTGCTGCATCACCTCGCGGAGACCCGCGGCAGCGCTGGAGGTGTACTGGTCGGCGCGCCAGGCGACGCGGCGGTCGGGGCGAACCAGCACCGCCCCGGAACCGTGCACCTCTCGCAGCTCGGCCCAGTCGCCGTAACAGTCGTGCAGGCCGTCCAGGGTGCCGATGTGGTGCACGTCGACGGGGACGCCGGTGACCTCCGTGGCGCGGCGGGCGGCGGCGGTCCAGGCGTCGCCTCCGATCCCGGTGATGAGGCTGAAGTGCGTGCCGGAGACCAGGTCCAGGGTGGAGATCCTCCGGCCCGGCCCGTCGAGCCAGGCGTGGGGGAGGTGGGCGCCGGGCCAGGTGGTGGGCTGGTAGTACAGCTGCGGATCACGGTCGGGGAGGGGTTCGGGGGTGCCGTCGGGCACGATGGCGCCGGAGCGGTAACGGTAGCCGAGGTCGACCCCGTGGGCGTTGAACTGGTAGTTCATCAGCGTCAGCGCCTCGCGCAGGGCGGCTCGGCGCCGGTCGCCGGCGGGCCCCGGCTGGTAGAGCCCGTCGAGCGCCGCCCAGCCGTCGGCCTCCGATTGGTCGGGGACGAACCCGAGCGCCTCCTTGACGGCGGCCATCTCCTGGGCACTCTGCATGGCACGGTCCACCACCTGGCGTCCGACCGGCTGGCGTTCGCTGCTGTAGGTGTCGAGCAGGGCCTGTCCTGCCTGACCGCGGAGCACCAAGGCGAGCTTCCAGGCGAGGTTGAAGGCGTCGGCGATGGACGTGTTCAGCCCGAGCCCATTGGTGGGTGGGTGCCGGTGGACCGCATCGCCGATGGCCAGCACGCGACCGTCGTGGTACCGCCCGGCGACCTGATGGTTGATCGTCCACGTGGAGAAGCCCCTGATCACCGGCGCGATCGTGGGGTCGCCGACGATCTGGCGGATCCGCTCGACCGCGAAGTCCTCGCTGTGCGGGATGGTCTCGGTGGTGGGGTCGTAGGAGCAGACCATCACGAACTCGTTCCACGGCCGGTGGCAGATGAGCGTGCCGGCGCCGGTCAGGAACGGAGTGCCCGGTGCGGCGTGCCAGTACAGGACCCCCGGCCGGTGGGCCAGGTAACGGGCCAGGTCGGCCTCGAACCACACGTTGATGGCGGTGGCCAGTCCGGATTCGCCCTCGATCGGCAGCCCCGCCTGTTCCACCACCCGGCTCCGCCCGCCGTCGGCCCCGATGAGGTAGTCGCAGCGGACCTCGTGGGTGGTCCCCGACGCGCGGTCCCGCATCGTCGCGCTGACGCCGTCCGGGTCCTGGGCGAAGGAGAGGAATTCGTGTCCGAACCGGATGTCCGCCTCGGGCCGCTCCCGGGCGGCCTCGAGCAGCACCGGTTCGAGCACCGTCTGCGGGCAGTTGACCATCGGGCAGGGGCTTGCCCTGCGGTAGTCCGCCGTCCGCTCCGGGCCGCTGCCCCACGCGTGCAGCCGGGCGACCTCGAGGCCGGCGAGGCTCGTGTGCCACACGTTGTTCGCCATCAGCTCGCTCGGGGTGGCGACGGCGCGCAGCCGTTCCTCGAGGCCCATGTGCCGGAGGATCTCGACCGTGCGCTGGTTGACGATGTGGGCCCGGGGGGTGTGCGCGGTGCCCGGGTGCTTCTCGACGAGGAGGTGGCGCACGCCGTACCGGGACAGCAGGTTGGAGGCGGCGAGCCCGGCGGGGCCCGCTCCCACGATCAGGACCGGAACATCGATGTCGGCCATCACCACCACTCCTTCGTCCCTCGGCACCTGGGGGACTTGCCGGATCAGAAATTTCGATATTATGCTACTGTATCGATGAACTGACCAGCCCCTTCCCGGGTCTCGCCTCCTGGAGCCACGCCATGAGCCTGCATCGGTTGACGTCGATCACCGTGGGTGTCCCGAACGTCGAGGAGACGGCGGCGTACTACGCCGACTTCGGTCTCACACGAACCGGCACGTCCCCGGAAGGAGCGGTGCGGTTCGCCACCCGCGACGGAGGCGAGCAGCTGGAGATCGTCCCGGCATCCCCTCGCGGGCTGGTGCGCATCGGCGTCGGCGCCCATGACGCGGACGACATCGGCCGGCTTCGGGCCGGCATCACCCGGCTGGACATCGCCTGTGAGGTCACGGACGATGCTCTGTGGACGGTGGATCCCGGCTCCGGCCTCGAGGTCACCGTGACCGTCGCCCCGGAGATCACCGAGCAACCGGTGGCGCCGGAGCCGACCAACGGACCGGGCCGGGCCGACCGCCCCAACGGACGCGCGCCGGCGGTGGAACGGGAGGCCCCGGTGCAGCCCCGCAAGCTCGGGCACGTGGTCATCGGTTCGGTCGACCGCGTGACCACCCAGCGGTTCTTCGTCGAGGGGCTGGGTTTCAAGATCAGTGACGAGGTTCCCGGGCTGGCCAGCTTCATGCGCTGCTCCACGGACCATCACAATCTGCTGGTGCAGCAGGCGCCGCTGAACTTCCTGCACCACACCGCCTGGGAGGTCGACGACGTCGACGAGGTCGGCCGCGGTGCCACGGGGATGCTCGAGGGCCATCCCGAACGCCACGTCTGGGGACTGGGCCGCCACCACATCGGCTCGAACTTCTTCTGGTACCTGCGTGACCCGGCCGGCAACTTCAGCGAGTACTACAGCGACCTGGACTGCATCGTGTCCGACGCGCTGTGGAGGCCATCGGTCGTCGAGGGCGCGCGGGGGCTCTACAACTGGGGCCCGCCACCCCCGCCCTCGTTCATCCAGCCCGAGGATCTCGCCGAGCTGATGACCGCCTCGCACGGTCGCGGGTGATGCCATGCGTGTAGCACGGGTGTCGGGACGGTTGTCCCTCCTGGTGGAGGGCGGGGCGGTGGACGTCGAGACAGCCAGTCGTGGCCGGTTCCCGAGCGATCCGGACGACGTGATGCCGCAGTGGGACGGGCTGAGGGACTGGGCCGCCGGATACGGCGGCGGGGAGGTGGTGCCCTACACTCCGGCCGGCGTGGGCGCCCCGCTGCTGCGCCCGGCCCAGGTCTTCGGCATCGGGCTGAACTACCGCGACCACGCCGCCGAGTCCGGCGTCGACGTGCCGTCCGCACCGGCGGTGTTCACCAAGTTCCGGACGTGTCTGACCGGACCGTATGACTCCGTGCTGCTGCCCAGCGGGACGGTGGACTGGGAGGTCGAGCTGGTCGTCGTCATCGGCCGGCGCTCGGACAGGGTCGCCGGGGAGCGCGCCTGGTCGCACGTTGCGGGGGTGACCGTCGGACAGGACCTGTCGGAGCGGTCCGTGCAGCTGGCCGGCCCCGTGCCCCAGTTCTCGCTGGGCAAGTCCTTCCCGGGGTTCGGCCCGATCGGGCCGGCGATCGTGACGCCGGACGAGCTGGCGGATCCCGACGACCTGGAGCTCGCCTGCCGTGTCGATGACGAGGTGCTCCAGAAGGGCCGCACCCGTGACATGGTCTTCTCGGTGCCCGAGCTGGTGGCCCGGATCTCCGCGATCTGCCCGCTGCTGGCCGGCGACCTGATCTTCACCGGCACGCCGCCCGGAGTTGGCATGGCGCGCACGCCGCCCCGGTTCCTCAGCGGCGGCACGACCCTGGTCAGCACCATCGAGGGCGTCGGCGAGCTGCGCAACCCGTTGGTGGCCGCGTGACGTCGCGCCGCGCCCTGAGCTGTCTCCTCCCGGCCCGGGAGTCCTTCGCCGCCCTGGTCGGCCACGCCCAGCTCGCCGAAGCGCTGGGCTACGACTCGGTCAACTGCTCGCACATCGCGGCCCGCGACTCGTTCACGGTGCTGGCGGGACTGGCGATGCGGACCGAACGGATCTCGCTCGGGACCGCGGTCGCTCCTATCTATCACCGCTCACCGGCCTCCATGGCTCAGACGGCGGCCACCCTGGACGACCTCTCCGCCGGCCGGTTCCGCCTCGGGTTGGGGGTGGGCCACCGGGTCACCATGGGTGGCTGGCACGGCCAGGAGATCGGACACCCCGTCGAGGAGATGCGCGAGTACCTGGCGATCGTGCGGGCCATCCTTGCCGGCGACCCACCGCCGGAGGGCCGGCGCTGGCGCTCGACCTTCGCCTTCAACGGGTTCACCCCCCGCGCCGACCTTCCGATCCTCCTGGCCGGGTTGTCCCCGGGGATGCTGCGACTCGCCGGGGAAGTGGGCGACGGCGTGATCCTGTGGTCCTGTCCGCACGAGTACGTGCGCACCGTGGTCGTCCCCGAGGTCACCCGAGGCCGGCGCCAGGCGGGGAAGGACCTGGCCGGCTTCACGATCATGGCCGCCGTGCCGGCGGGCGTCGGGGACGATCTCGGCCCTCTGGTGGAGGGGGTCCGGAGCGAGCTGCACCGCTATTTCAGCCTGCCCTTCTACCGCGCCATGTTCGATGCCGCGGGATTCGGCGGGGACCTCGCCGCCTACGACGCCGCCGCGCCCGACGTGGAGGCGCAGAAGCGGGCGATCAGCGAGGAGTTCGTCGAAGCCCTCTGCGCGCTCGGTGGAGAGCGCGAGGTCCGAGCAGGGCTCGACCGCTACCGGGCGGCCGGCGCCACCGATCCGCTCCTGTCCGCCGTCTCGGGCAGCGACTTCACCGCCACGCTGCGCGCGGCCGCGCTCTCGTAGGCACGACAACGACCTCACATCAAGGACCATCGATGACCAGCAGCGTCGCCGACCTCATGCGTCGCAACCTTCTCGACGTCTTCAACGAACGCGACCCGGACCGTCGAGCTTCAGCCATCGCTGAGATCTACGCCGGCGATGTGGTGTGGCACGACCCGGACCGAGTCGTCCGCGGGCGCAAGGCCCTCGAAAGCCGCGCCGCAGAGCTGCAAGCCGAAATCCCGGGCTGGGTTTTCCGGCCCGCCGGTCCAGTATCGGTCAACGACGACCTCGGCCACCTCGGCTTCCATCTCGGTCCCCCCGACCAACCACCCGCCGTGATCGGGATGGACATCGCCCGCTGCAACGACGGCGTCATCGTGGAGCTCTACACCCTCGTCACCGAGACCCGTCCACCGACGAAGGTCGAGGCGTAGCGCGCGCTCCGCGTCCCATGACAGACCGCGGCCGGCGGCCCTCGACTCCTGAGCCGAGGATGATTCACCGGGGCGACCTCCTCGCCGCCCTGGACCGGGCGGTGGCCAAGAGGGTGACGATCATCTCGGCGCCACCCGGAAGTGGAAAGAGCTCCCTTCTGCGTGCGTGGGCCGACCGTTCGCGGACAGCTCATCGCGTCGCTGCCGTGTCTGTGCCGCGCGACCAGCCGGACGCACAGCAGTTCTGGCTCTCCCTGCTGGAGGCGATCCGCGAACCGGTCGACCCGGCGGCCGAGCCCCGGACGCGGACCGCGACCCCCGGAGTCGACGGCGGCACGCTCGTCGACACGATCCTCGCGGAGCTGAGGGAGCAGGCCGGATCTGTGGTGCTGATCATCGACGATCTCCACGAGCTGGGTTCAGCCGATGCGCTCACCGGGCTCGAGCGCCTCCTGGCGAATCTGCCCGACTCCGCCCACGCGGTGTTGTCGACCAGACGGGATCCACGGATTCGACTGCACCGGCTGCGCCTTGCCGGCGAGGTCGCCGAGCTCCGCTCTGCGGCCCTGCGGTTCAGCGAGGGCGAGACGCGCGAACTGCTGGCTGCGTCGAGGATCAGTCTGTCCGACGCCGGAGCAGCCGCGCTCCACCGGCGCACGGAAGGATGGGCGGCGGGCCTGCGGTTGGCGGCCATCTCCCTGGCGGTTCATCCCGATCCCGAGCGCTTCGTGGCCGACTTCTCGGGCAGCGACCGAGCAGTGAGCGAGTACCTCATCGCGGAGATGCTGGAACGTCAGCCCGACGACGTCCAGAGGGTCCTGCTGCGCACATCGCTCGTCGATCGAGTCAACGGTGAGCTCGCAGATCTGCTCGCGGGCCGGTCGGGTTCGGAACGCATCCTGCTGGAACTGGAGGACGCCAACGCCTTCGTCGTGTCGCTCGACCCCCAGCGGACCTGGTTTCGCTACCACCAGCTCCTCGCGGACTTCCTGCGTCTGGAACTGCGCCGAAGGTTGCCGGACGAGGTCGCGGATCTCCATCGGCGGGCCGCAGCCTGGTTCCTGGAGCACG
>JAQBPH010000550.1:0-2528 GCA_028287625.1 Chloroflexota bacterium
CTCGCCGGCCGGTCGGGATCGGAACGCATCCTGCTGGAGCTGGAGGACGCCAACGCGTTCGTCGTGTCGCTCGACCCCCAGCGGACGTGGTTTCGCTACCACCAGCTCCTCGCGGACTTCCTGCGTCTGGAACTGCGCCGAACGCTGCCGGACGAGGTCGCGGAGCTGCATCGGCGAGCCGCAGCCTGGTTCCTGGAGCACGGAGACGTCGTCGGCGCGGTGCGGCACACCCAGGCGGCCGGGGACTGGTCCGACGCGGCCCGCCTGCTCGCCGATCATGTGTTCACCCTCGTGCTGGATGGCCACGCGGGGACGATCGACGCCCTGCTGCGCTCCTTTCCCCAGGGTGTCTGCAGCGATCAGCCGGAGCTCGCGCTCGCGTACGCGTCCAGTCGGCTGATCCAGGGACGCCTGGACGAGGCGGCGGCACAGCTCGCGCTCGCCGAGTCGCACCTCGAGACGGTGCCCCAGGGCCGCCGGCTCCGCCTGGCGGTGGCGATCGCAACCCTGCGGCTCGGCCACGCCCGGCGGACCCTGAACCTCACCGCCGTGATCGAGAGCGTGGACTTCCTCGCCTCGCCGATCACCGGAGAATCGAACGCGGAGATCGCCCTGGGAAGTGAGCTCCGTTGCGTCGCGCTGATGAATCTCGGGATCGTGGAGATGTGGTCGGGACGGCTCGCCGCCGCCGAGCACCATCTGTCGGAGGGCGCCGTGCTCGCGCAGAGGATCGGCCGGCCATACGTGGAGGTCGTGTGCCGGGCGCACCTGGGCTTCCCGGCGAAGCTGCGGTCGTTCGCGATCGCGCGCGAGCGCTGCCACGAGGCGATCGCCCTGGCCGAGCGTCACGGTTGGGAGAGTGATCCGGTGATCGTCCCCGCGCTCGCCACCCTCGCCGGCACGATGGTCTGGATGGGCGAGTTCGACGGGGGCGAACGATGGCTGCGCCGTGCCCGGGAGGCGGCGGGCGCGCATCTCGTGCCGGCCACCCGGGTCCTGCTCCACCTGGCGGGGGGAATGCTGCACGCTGGGCGCGGCCGCCACCGGCAGGCGCTCGAGGAGTTCGGGGCTGCCGACGAGACCCAGTCACCCCTGGCCGGCGAGCACGCGCTCGCAGCACAGATCTCCGGCTGGCTGGCGGCCACGCAGGCACGCCTCGGCATGCCCGACCAGGCGCGTCGATCGCTTGCCGCGCTCCCCGACGATCGAGCGCGGGTGGGTGAGATCCGCAACGCGTGGTCACGGATCCTCCTGGCGGAGGGCGACACCGCCGCAGCGCTCGAAGCGCTCCGGGACGTGCTCGGTGGCACCGCCCCGGCGCTCCACGCCTTCACTCTCGTCGAAGCTCATCTGCTCGCCGGCCGTGCCCACCTCGCGTTGGGCGATCCGCGAGCCGCCGGCGCCGCCGTCGAGACGGCGCTCGCGGTCGCCGAGCCGGACCGGCTGATCCTGCCGTTCGCGATGACCGAGTCTCGGGAGCTGCTCGAGACCCTGCCCCGGCACCGGACAGCACATCACGCCCTGTTGGTCGACATCCTCGACGTCCTGCGAGGGTCGTCGCAGACCGCCACGGGCGAGGACCCGCCGGCCCCTTCGGACGAGCTCAGCCCCAGCGAGCTGCGGGTTCTCCGATATCTCCCGACCAACCTCACCAGGCCGGAGATCGCCCGGGAGCTGCACGTCACCGTGAACACGGTCAACACGCACGTCCGCAACATCTACTCGAAGCTCGGAACCACTGACCGTTCCGCGGCGGTGCGGCAGGCACGGGCATTGAGGCTCCTGGCGGCGGTGGGCTCCCGCTAGAGCGGGAATTCACCATCATCCGGCGAAGACCGCTCACCCGGTCACTCGTGATCCTGGGGCCATGCGACCGGGCGTGAACGGTGGAGAGAGAGATGGCGTACGACAATGAGGCGATCGTCCGGCACGCCTACCACACGGCCGAGGGCAGCGTCCTGGACATCGCCGGGTTTGTCGGCGGCTTCGCCGAGGACGGCGTGATCAACATGGGGCACTCCGGCAGAGGCGACCATCGCCAGGCCGGCGGCCAGAGCTATCGGGGCGAGCAACTCGGCGAGCTCGTCCTCAGCGTGGTCAAGCAGATCCCCGATGTCCATCGGGAGCTGCATCGCGTCAGCGTGCTCGGCGACACGGTCGCCGTGGAGCTGTCGATTCAGGGCACCTTCCTCGGGCCGCTGCAGACCCCTGCCGGCATCGTCCAGCCGACGGGAGCGAGGATCGACGTCCCGACCGCCGACTTCTGGTACCTGCGCGACGGCAGGATCGAGACCTTCAACTGCTACGTGATGGTCAGCGACATGCTCGCCCAGATGGGCGTGATGCCCGACTTCGCGTCGGCGGTCGCTGCGCCCGTTGCCGAGCGGCTAAGTTCATGACGAAAGCAGTGCAGTTCGATTCGTACGGCGGCATCGACGTCCTCGAGGTGCGCGACGTGCCCCGCCCTGTTCCGGGAGCCGGTGAGGTTCTGGTCGAGGTCAGGGCAGCCGGCATCAATATCAGTGAGG
>JAQBPH010000577.1:0-2953 GCA_028287625.1 Chloroflexota bacterium
CTCGGGGGAGACGCAGCCCGCAGCCGCGGCGGCGAGCAGCGCCCCGCCGCCGACGGGGACGGCGGCGGCCACCACCGGCATCGCCTCGCAGGCGGCGCGCACCCCGGCGAGGTCGCGGGGGGAGGCCAGTCGCTGCACGCAGCGGCCCACCAGCCGCTCCAGGTCGCGCACCCCGGCGAGCGCCTCGCCCAGCCGGTGGCGGGCCTCACGGCCGGCGACCAGCGCCTCGACGGCGTCGAGACGGGCCCGGATCGGCTCGACCTCGACCAGGGGCTCCTGGAGGCGGCTGCGCAGCAGGCGGGCCCCCATGGCGGTGCGGGTGCGGTCGACCAGCTGGAGCAGCCCCGGGCCGGCGCCGCCGAGGGGGCCCAGCAGCTCGAGGTTGCGGCGCGCCGGCGGGTCGAGGCGCATCACCGCACCCAGCGCCCGGGGGCGCACCCGCAGCCAGCCCCCGCCGGTGGCGATGCGGGAGCGCTCGCAGTAGGCGAGGGCGGCGCCGCCGGCGGCGATGGCGGCGCCCAGCCCCTCGACGCCGAGACCGCGCAGGCTGGCGGTCCCGGTGGCCTCCCGGAGCCGCTCGCCGGCGCGCACCGGGTCGAAGAGCGACCCCGGCAG
The DNA here is from genome assembly GCA_028287625.1 of Chloroflexota bacterium. Lineage (GTDB taxonomy): Bacteria > Chloroflexota > Dormibacteria > Aeolococcales > Aeolococcaceae > CF-96. Next base: position 616 of record JAQBPH010000577.1, read on the forward strand.
GGTGGTGCGGACCGCCCGCGGCGCCAGCGTCGCCGGCGCCTCGCACCCCTCGGGGAGGAGCAGCTCCGCCGCGGACAGCCGCTCGCACTCCTCGTCGAGGGCGGAGGAATCGAGGCCGCCGGCGATCTCGCAGAGCTGCAGGTCGCCGGTGCTCGCCTCCAGCGCCGCCAGCCCGACGCGCCCGGGGAGCGGGGCAAGGGCGACGCAGCGCACCGCCCGGGTGGGCTCGAGGAAGGCGTCCTCGAGCACCATGCCGGCGCTGAGCACCCGGGTGACCTCGCGGCGCACCAGGCCCCGCCCGGTGGCTTCCTCGACCTGGTCCCAGAGCACCACCCGGAGCCCCGCCTCGAGCAGCCGGCGCAGGTACCCGGTGAGCGCGTGCACCGGCACCCCGCACATGGCAAGCCGCCCAGCGCTGCCATAGGCACGGCTGGTCAGCGCCACCCCGAGGATGGGGGCGGCGCGCTCCGCGTCCGCGCCGAGGAGCTCGTAGAAGTCGCCGAGGCGGCAGAGCACGACGGCGTCGCGATGGCGCTCCTTGACGGCGCGGTACTCGCGCAGGATCGGGGTCTCGCCGGCGTCGTCGAGGGTCACCGTCGACCGCGGCACGGGGGGTTCTCCGGCCGCGGCGTACGGCGCCCCGCCGCGGCGTCGGCGGGTCACGGCGCCTCCGCACTCCCCCGCGGCGGCTCGGCCACCAGCTGCCAGGCGGTCGCCGACCGCACCTCGGCACGGACCAGCTCGCCGGCGACCGCGGATCCCTCGGCCAGCCGGGTCACCCGGTTGCCGCGGCTGCGTCCGAAGGGCCGGCCGTCGCCGGTGACGGACTCGACGAGCACCTCGACCTCGGTGCCGCAGAGGGCGAGGTTGCGCTCCAGGGCGATCTCCCGCTGCACCGCGAGCAGGTGGTTGAGCCGGCGCTTCTTCTCCACCAGGGGCACGTCGTCGGGCCGCCGCGCCGCCGCCGTGCCCGGGCGCGGAGAGTAGGCCTGGAGGTGGACGACGTCGAAGCGCACCTCGCGGAGCAGCCGCTCGGTGCCCTCGAACTCGGCCTCGGTCTCGCCGCAGAAGCCGACGATGATGTCGGTGCTGAGGGTGACGGTGGGGACCGCCGCCCGCGCCCGGTCGATGATCCCCCGGTAGTCGGCGACGGTGTAGACGCGGCGCATGCGCCGGAGCAGCTCGTCGTCCCCCGCCTGCACCGGGAGGTGGAGCTGCTCGCAGACCGTGGGCAGGTCGCGGATCGCCTCGAAGAGCGCCGGCGAGGCGTTGCGAGGATGGGAGGTGAGGAAGCGCTGGCGCCAGAGCCCGGGCACGGCGTCGACCGCGGCCATCAGCTCGGGCAGCCCGGCGCCGCTGGCGGGGTCACGGTAGGAGTTGACGTTCTGCCCCAGCAGGGTCACCTCGCGGACCCCCCGCCCCACCAGCCGCCGCACGTCCTCGACCACCGCCTCCACCGGCCGGCTGCCCTCGCGGCCGCGGACGAAGGGCACGATGCAGTACGAGCACATCTCGTTGCAGCCACCGATGACGGGAACGTAGGCGCTGAGCCGGTCGGAGGCGGGCAGCGGCAGCGGGCCGTCGAGGTCGCCTCCCCAGAGCCCCTGCAGCCGCGCCAGGAAGCCCTCGGGCTCGCGGACGTCGAAGAGGTAGTCGAGCCCGGGCAGCCGGTCGAGGAGCGCCGAGCCGTGCTCCACCCCCATGCACCCGGTGAGCGCGATCGCGCGGCCCGGACGCGCCGCCTTCCAGCGCATCAGCTCACGCATGCGCCCGTAGACCTTCTGCTCGGCGTTCTGCCGCACCGCGCAGCTGATGATGATGGCGAGGTCGGCGTCGTCGAGGGGCACCTCAGGGATGCAGCCGATCTCGGCGAGCTGCTCGGCGAGGTGCTCGCGGTCGGCCTCGTTCATCTGGCACCCGATGTGCCACAGGTGCACCCGCGGCGGCCGCCCCAGAGGGACGACGATCGGCTCCCGGCGACCGGTGGCGAGGGGCACCGCCTGGAAGTGCGAGGCCGAGGGGCTGAGGGGGAGCAGGGGCATGGACGAAGTCTAGGGACTCGTCGGCGGAGGCGCGGCGGGTTCTGGCGCCGGTGGAGATGCCCGGCAGTTCTGCCGCCGGTCGAGGGCGCTCGGCGATCTGCCGCCGGTGGAGATGCCCGGCAGTTCTGCCGCCGGTTGAGGATCGCGGCCGGCCGCTCTGCCGCCGGTTGAGGATCGCGGCAGTTTCTCCACGGTGTTTTTACCGGGGGGAGGCTCCGCCTCCCCCCGCTCATGCCAAAGACATCGTGCGCTGGCGCGCCCGATGCCGTGGCATACCCCCCACCACGCCGGCACTC
>JAQBPH010000600.1:0-3815 GCA_028287625.1 Chloroflexota bacterium
TCCAGGATGGCCCGCCGCTGGCAGTCGATCAGCGCCGGGGTGGTGAAGTCGTCGACGTGGTGGACGGTGCGCACCACCAGCGTCCGCGCCCCGCGGTCGCGCACCCGCGCCGCCGCCCGCGCGGCGATGCAGTCCTGGGCGTGGAGGATGCGGTATCGCCCCGCAAGCGGCGCGAGGCCCTCGGCGAGGGCGTCGACGGCCGCCCTCACCCGCTCCTCCAGGGTGGCGCCGGGCGCGGGCGCGGGGAGGATCGTGTGGGGGGCCCGGACCGGGCGGTAGAAGCCCTCGCCGGGGTCACCCAGGGTGACGACGTGCACCGGGCGACCCGCGTCGTGAAGCGCCTCGGCGAGCTCCACGGTGTGCACCACCCCGCCTCGCGGCTTGGTCGAGTAGGTGAGCAGCGCCACCGGCGCTCCGGTGGTGGTCTGGGAGGGATGTCCTCCCCTCGCGCCGGCGGCGGAGCCGCCCGCGCTCCCCCCGTCCCGACCGGTGAGCAGGCTCATGCGGACGCCCTCGCGGCGCCCGTGCCGGCGACGATGCGGGTGCCGTGCCGTCCCTCCACCGCCTCGACCAGGTGCTCCGCCGAGGTGATCACCGCGAGCTCGCCACCGTCGCGGACGAAGCGGCGGGCGGCGGCCACCTTGGGCCCCATGCTTCCCGGAGGGAAGTGCCCGGCGCGGGCGAGCTCGTCCGACTCGGCCACGGACATCTCGGTGATCGCCCGCTGCCGGGGGGTGCCGTGGTCGAGGCAGACGCAGTCGACGCCGGTGACCAGGGCGAGCAGGCCCGCCTCCAGCTCCACCGCCAGCCGCCAGGCGGCGAGGTCCTTGTCGATCACCGCCTCGACCCCCTCGAGACGGCCCTCGCGGCGGGTCACGGGGATGCCGCCGCCCCCGCACGCGATCACCAGGTGGCCGCCCGCGACGAGGTCGCGGACCGCGCCGGCCTCGAGGATGTCCAGGGGCTCGGGGGAGGCGACCACCCGCCGCCAGCCCCGGCCGGCGTCGTCGACCACCGCCCAGCCCCGCTCCCCCGCCAGCTCCAGGGCCCGCTCGCGCGGATAGAAGGGACCGATCGGCTTGGTGGGCATGACACCGCCGGGGGCGTCGGCGACCACCACGTGGGTGACCACCGACACCACCGACACGCCGCGACAGACCTCGTCGAGCGCCAGCGCCAGCAGGCTGCCGATCTGGCCCTGGGTCATCGCGCCGACGGCGAAGAGCGGCTGGGCGGCGACGTCGGAGCCGGCCTCCTCCTGCTGCAGGGCGAGGGCGCCGACCTGGGGGCCGTTCCCGTGGCTGATCGCCACCCGCCAGCCGGCGCGGAGCAGCGCGGCGGCGGCGCGGGCGAGGGGGACGGCGTTGGCGCGCTGCTGCTCCCAGGCCCCCGACTGATCGGGGGGTGTGAGCGCGTTTCCGCCCAGCGCCAGCACGGCCGTGTGCCTCATGCTGGACGTCCCCCGGTGCCACGGGTCGGAGCCGCCACGGTCAGCGCCCGCTTCCGGTCGTGTGCATGATAGAGGACAAGGCGTTGAATATAGTACACGCCGGATGCTCGTATGAATGACCAGGACATCGCCGCCCTGGTGCGGCGCTGGCGGGAGGACGAGGCCCGCCTGTACCCCGTCGTGATGGTCCGCCCGGACCTCTACGAGCGCGCCGGGCTGATGGTGCGGGCGCTGGCCGACGAGCTCCGCGGGCACACCACGGTCGAGGCGCTGGCCGGTGCCTTCCCCCAGGCGTCACGGACGCTCGACGGCCTGCTGGCACGCACGGGGATGGCCGCCGAGGACCTCGACCTGGGGCTGGTCACCGGCGCCGCCTTCGGCATGCGCCACCGCGAGATCCTCGGTGCGCTGGAGCGGCGGCGCGGGCTGGCGCTGATCGCCGAGGCGCGCGACCGGGGCGATCGCTGGGTGGTCCTGCACGAGACCGGCAGCCCGGAGCGCACCGGGTATCGCCGGCTGGAGATGCACCTGGCGAGCGGTGAGGCGGTCCATCTCTTCGTCGACCCGGACCCCGCCACCGGGCGCCCCGAGTACGGCCTCCAGCGGCTGCGGCTCGACCCCGGCGGCGGCGGCCACGACGGCAGCAGCCCGATCGAGGACCCCCGCACCTTCGACGACGCCGAGACCTGGCGGCAGGCCGCTGGCAGCCTGCGCAGGTACCTCGACGGGGAGTGACCGCCGTCCCCCCACACCCTTGACTCCATGCGAACCCGCGGGCAAGATTCTGTTTTCCTTTGGTGAACGGTCGTCTTCCAAAGTTGTGGAATTGTACGGTCGTGAGGAGGCGCGCATGGCCACCGTCCCGATGACGCCCGACCTGGGGCGGCTGCTCACCGAGCTGCAGAGTCGCGGGGTGCGGCTCGAGGGGCCGGTCGAGGCCAGGCGCGGAGGCGCGGGGCCCTCGGACGCGGGGATGATCCATGTCGAGGGGGTGCCGGTCACGGTGCCGGTGACCGCCGCGTACGTGGCCGGGTCGCCGTACAGCATGCGGCGCGAGGAGGAGGGCTGGGGCATCTACCGCGAGGGTGTGCGCCTCGCGTCGGCGGCGGCGCCGGAGCGTCCGCGCTACTACGACCTCAGCACCGCCGACGGCATCCCCTACTGGAAGATCGCCCTCCTCCACCTCGACTCGCTGGCGAGCACGGTGATCCAGAGCTGCGCCTACTGGGACACCGAGGACCAGTGCCACTTCTGCGGCATCGAGCTCACCCTCAAGGCGGGGAGCACGGTGCGGGTGAAGCGGCCCGAGCAGCTCGCCGAGGTGGCGGTCGCCGCCCGCGACCTCGTCGGCGCCGTCGACGTCACCCTCACCACCGGCAGCACCTACGGCCCCGACCGCGGCGCCCTCTACCTGGCGCGCTGCGCGGCCGCGATCAAGGAGGCGAGCGGCCTCCCCGTCGAGGCGCAGTTCGAGCCCCCCGGCGACCTCGCCGTGCTCGACCGGGTGCACGACGCCGGCGTCGACTCGGTCGGCATCCACGTCGAGTCCTTCGACCCGGTGGTGCTCGAGCGGATCGCGCCGGCGAAGGCGCGCACCGGGATCGAGGGCTACTTCGCAGCCTGGGAGCGGGCGGTCGAGCTCTTCGGCCGGGGGCAGGTCTCGACCTACGTGATCGTCGGCATGGGCGAGGACCCGGAGGTCACCGTCGAGGGCTGCCTGCGCGCCATCGACCTCGGCGTCTATCCCTTCGTCGTACCGCTGCGGCCGGTGCCGGGCAGCCTCATGGAGGCGTGCTCGCCGCCGCCGCCCGAGCGGATGGACGCCATCTACCGGCGGGTGGTCCCGCACCTCCGGGCCCGCGGGCTGAGCGCCGACTCGGTGCGCGCCGGGTGCGCCCGCTGCCAGGCCTGCTCGGCGATGGGAGTCATGGAACGGAGCACCGGTGGTGACGACCTCCAGCGCATCCCCCTCCGCCCTCTCCACTAGCCCGCCCGCCGTCCACTGCCGGCCGGTCGCGTCGCCGGGCGAGCTGGAGGCGCACCTGCGGATCCGGGAGCGCGTCTTCGTCGCCGAGCAGGGGATCTTCGCCGTCACCGACCTCGACGACCGCGACGCCGACCCGGCCACCGTCCACGTGCTCGGCTTCTGCGACGGCGAGGCGGCTGGGACCGTGCGGCTCTTCTCCCTCGACGGCGAGGGCACCTGGGTGGGCGACCGGCTCGCGGTGCTGCCCGCCCACCGCTCCCGCCGTCTCGCCGAGCCGCTGGTGCGCTTCGCGGTGCGCACCGCCGCCGAGCACGGCGGGCGGCTGATGCGCGCCCACGTCCAGGTCGCCAACGTGGGCTTCTTCAGCCGGCTCGGCTG
>JAQBPH010000620.1:0-22817 GCA_028287625.1 Chloroflexota bacterium
CTGCGCCACGCGCCCCATCACCTGGTGCGGCGGTGGTGCCGGACCTACGTCTGGTTTCGCAGCAGGCGGGCGACTCCGCCGAGCGGCCGCCGGGCCCCGGACTGAGGCGAGGGTGGACGACAGCCGGCGGGTGGTCGAGGTCGCAAGCGGCCCCGCGGGTGCGAAGGCGGCCCTCAGCCTGCTCCGGAGCGGGAACCCGGTCACGCTGATGGAGTCGGGCCGGCGGTTTCCCGGCGGGCTGCTGGCGCGGGCGGCGGACAGGACGGTCTACCGGCGCGGGCCGCGTCTCGCCGATCATCTCAACCCGGTCGCCGCCGACGACCCCGCCTCGACCTGGATCCAGGTGCTGCAGCCGGGAGGGCTGTCGAACTACTGGTCCGGTGCGGTGCCCCGCTTCGAGCCCGACGACTTCCGCGAGGGCGAGCGGCTGCACGAGAGGTACCGGTGGCCGCTCTCGTACGACGACCTGGTGCCCTACTACGCGCGCGTGGAGCGGGTTCTCGGCGTGGTGGGCGGCGGACGACCGGCCCCGGGGTCGTCGGGACAGGTGCTCGCGCGCAGCGTGTCGCTGCCCGACGACTGGCAGCCCGCCGCTGCACGCGCTCGCCGCCTCGGGCGGGCGCTGACCCCCCTCCCGGTGGCCGCCGGGAGCGCGTGGACGGTCGCGGCGCGATCCAGGCCCTTCAACAGCTTTCGCCTCGTCCAGGGGCTGCGGCGGTACCCGCACTTCGAGCTGCTGCTCGGCGCGCACGTGCTCGGGCTCGAGTGGCGGAGCGACCGCGGAGCCGTCACCGGCGTCCTGTACCACGACCGCGCCGCCGGGTGTGAGCGGCGGCTGCCGGTGGCGGCGGTGGTGGCGGCGGCCGGAGCGCTGTCGACGACCAAGCTGCTCCTCGACTCCGCCTGTGCCGACTTCCCCCAGGGGCTGGGCGACACCGAGGGTCTGCTCGGCCGCTACCTCCACGAGCACGTGCACGGCTGGTCGATCCTCCGGGTCGAGCCCGCGATGACCCGGCTCGCCCACCTCGCCTACCTGACCCGGAGGCCGTTCGGGGGCTCGTCACCGCTGATCGCCGCCTCCTGCACGGTCGGTCCGACCTCGAACCTGGACCGGGCGCGCAGCCTGCTCCCGGGGTCGAGGTCGACCGGCTTCGGCGTCAACGTCTTCGGGTCCATGGTTCCGAGGGTCGGGAACCGGGTGCACCCGCATCCCACGCTGAAGGACGAGTTCGGCCAGCCGCTGGCCGCGGTGCATCTCGAGTACGACGGGGAGGAGCGCCGGAACGCCCTCACCGCCGGCGAGGGTCTCGTCCAGGTCCTGGAGTCGGCCGGAATCGCCGGTGGCGCGCGCTGGCGGCCGCCCGAGCTGCTGGTGGGATCCTCGATCCACTACGGGGGCACCGTCCGCATGCACCGGTCGCCGCGATACGGGATGGCGGACGGGTGGGGGCGGCTGCACGCCGTTCCCAATGTCGCCATCGCCGACGCCAGCGGCTTCACCACCGGCCCCGAGAAGAACCCGACGCTGACCGCGATGGCGCTCGCCGCCCGCGCGGCGGAGCGGCTGGCCGGCGACCTGAAGGCGCTCCCGGACGGATGCCGGCGGTGAGGTACCGGCGTCTCGGCAGCACCGACCTCACCGTGTCGGAGGTGGGCTTCGGCTGCGCCCGGCTCGGCGGCCTCTTCCAGGGCGACGACCGTGCCGCCGGCGTCCGCCTGCTGCGGACCGCCCTCGACCAGGGCATCACCCTCTTCGACACCTCGAGCATGTACACCCAGGGAGAGAGCGAGCGCCTTCTCGGCGAGGCCTTCACCGGTGCGCGGGAGTCGGTGGTGATCGCCACCAAGGCCGGCTACGTGCTCCCGGCGCAGCGCCGCCTGCTCGCCCCGCTGAAGCCGCTGCTGCGACCGCTGATCCGGCGCGCACGCCTGCGCGGGGCCCAGCTGCCCCCGGCGCTGCGGGGCGCTCTCTCGCAGGACTTCTCGCCGGCTCACCTGATCCGCTCCGCGGAGCAGAGCCTGAGACGGCTGCGCACCGACCGCATCGACCTCCTTCAGCTGCACAGCCCGCCGTCGGAGATGCTCGAGCACGGCGATCTCCTCGAGCCGCTGGAGCGGCTCCGGCAGCAGGGCAAGGTGCGCCACTACGGGGTGTCCTGCGAGACCACGGCCGACGCCCTCCTCTGCCTCCGCCTCCCGGAGATCTCCTCCGTCCAGGTGCGGCTCAGCCTGCTCGACGGCAGCGCCCTCGCCGAGGCGCTGCCGGGGGCGGCGCAGCGCGGGCTGGGGGTGATCGCCCGTGAGTGCTACGCGGGAGGGCTGCTGTCGACCTCGCGGGCCGGCGTGGACCTCGCCACCGTGGTCCCGGAGGGCCCCTCCCACCGGCGGACGCTCGACCGCCTCCGGGAGTGCGAGGTGCTGGCCGGCCGGCTGGGTCGCCCCCTCCCCGAGCTCGCGCTGCACTTCGTGCTCTCGCAGCCGGGGGTGTCGGTCACCCTGCTCGGGATGCGGCACCAGGCGCACCTCGCCGGCAACCTGGACCACCTCGCCGCGCCCGCGCTGACCGCGGAGGAGATGGGTTGATCGGCTACGGCCGGGCTCGGTCGATCATGCGCAGCGTCACCGCCGGCTCCTCCCCCAGCTGCTGTCTGACACCCTGCCAGTAGAGGACGTTGAACACCCCGCCACAGAGGCGGTCGGACACCGGACCGCCACCGCAGCGCAGCGCCGCTCGAGCCAGCGGCGCCGCCGCGGCGCACAGCGCCGACGACAGGGCGGGATGGCGGAGGCAGTGGACGATGGCGCTGCGGGTGAGGGGATGGCGTCCGTGGAACTCGCTCGCCGCCCACTCCAGGACCTCGGGCCGGCCCATCTCGGTGGCCATCATCGCGTCCACCCGTCCGTACTCGCGCGCCGCCCAGACCCACGAGCGGTATCGCCGCTCGGCCTCGTGGTACGCGGTGGCCTCGGGAAGGAAGTCGAAGCTGAGACCCCGATCCCGGAGCCGGAACCCCAGCTCGACGTCCTCGGCCCTCCGCAGCGAGGTGTTGAAGCCGTCCAGGCCGACCAGGTGGTCGCGCCGGACCGACGCGTTTCCGGTGTAGAACTGCCGCGCCGTCGCCCGCCAGCGTCCCGCCTCGATGTCGGAGTACTGCCGCTGCAGGGTGCGGGCCTCCCACCGGACCCACGGCGACGCCCACGCCCCGTCGCGCGGCGGGAGCAGCGGCCCGATGACCGCCAGGTCGGGACGCGAGGCGTGCGCCTCCGCGTGCCGCCGCACGCACCACGGCGACGGCACCACGTCATCGTCGATGAACAGGATCACCTCGGCGCCGGCGCTCCGGATCCCGAGGTTCCGCGCCGCCGCGGGACCGCCGTGCGGCTGCTCGAGGACCCGCAGGCCCGGCCGGCCTCGCAGCGCCGCCGCGGTGGCAGGGTCGCCGTCCGCCACCACCACCGTCTCCAGCAGCTCCGCCGGGTGGTCCTGCCGTTCCAGGGCCTCGAGGACCGCGAGCAGCGAGCGCAGCCGCTGCCGCGTGGGGATGACCACGGACACCGTCGGGGGGCTGCCGCTCACTCGGGGCTCCCCGTCCGTGGCAGGGGGAGGTGGCGCAGCACCAGCCCCACCTCGGCGCGGGACACGGCGCCGAGGGCGAGCGCGGTCCCCGCGTAGGTGACGGTGCCGAGGAGCACGGGCAGCACGAGCGGCGCCGCCCGGAGCGGGAGCACCACCGCGGCCATCGCCGCGGTCGCGGCCAGGCAGCGGACCGCCCGTTCCAGGGTCGCCCGCCCCACCACGCCCCGGGGCAGGAGCCAGATGCCGGTCACCATGATGAACAGCTCGGTCAGGGTGGTCACCGCCGCCGCACCGATGGCTCCATTGCCGAACGCGTCCCGGGTGAAGGGGATGGCGAGGAGGTTCGCCAGGACGTTGAGGACCGCGGCGGCCACTCCCATCACCGCCCACTGACGCTGCCGGTCCGCCGCCCCGAGGGCGGTCACGATCACCATGTCCAGGGCGATCAGCGGCATTCCCAGCGCGAGCAGCAGAAGGGGAACGATCGAATGGTCGAAGCTGCTGGGGTAGCCGAGCAGGTGGATGGCACGGTCGGGAAGCAGGGCGACCCCGGCAGCCAGGGGCAGGCACACCAGGAGGAGCAGGTGCATCGCCTGCTGGGCGATCCGGTTGAAACGCTCGGGGGTCGCCCTGGCCGCCGACAGCATCGGGAAGATGACGATCATGAGGATGGTGGGGAGGAACTGGGCGGCCGCGATGATCCGCAGCGCGGCCACGTACCAGCCGATCACCGCGTCCCCCGAGTACAGGGAGAGCAGGATGGTGTCGATCTGGCCGTAGACCAGCATCGCGGCCTGGCCCACGAAGTAGGGCAGGCCGCCCACCACCAGAAGCCTGCAGATGCGCCAGTGCAGGCGGCCCGCGACGGGGACGCGGCGCAGCAGGTCGACCAGGCAGACGGCGAGCCCGACCCACTGCGAGGCGACATAGGCGAGGGCCAGCGGGACCAGTCCGCCGCCCCTCGCCAGCACCGCGACGGCGCCGCCCGCATAGGCGAGGTTGATCGCCATCGGCGCCACCGCGAGGGTCCGCATCCGGTGGAAGCCCTGGAGGACGCCGCGGACGGCATCGGAGGTCGTGCCCACGACCATGCCCAGGACCAGGACCAGCACCACCTGCCGCGTCGTCGCATCGTAGCCGCCGGCGGTCAGCGCGGCGAGCGCAACCGCCCCGCTGACCAGGTTGAGCGAGACGGTGACGGCGAGGGCATTGACCATCAGCTCGCGAGCCCTGGCCGGTGTGCGCGCCACCTCCCTGGTCACGAACGCGGAGATGCCGAGGTTGGACACGACCGAGCACATGGAGACCAGGGCCAGCGCGAACCCCAGCTTTCCCAGCCGCACGTCGCCGAGGAACCGTGGAAGCACGACCGCGAGGACCGCTCCGGCCACCCAGGACCCCGTCTGGGCGAGACCGAAGCTGAGGATGCTGCGAACCAGATGCCGGGCTCCGGGCACGGACGCCTGGGAGGGGCTCTCGGTGACCGCCGCCGCCACCTCCGGGGCGGCCGTCTCCGGCTCGGCGGTCAGCTCAGGCATGGGCGCGGCCGCGGACCGGCACCGGGAGGGCGAGCTCCCGGCAGTGCGCGATCAGGGCGGCGCCATACGCCTCCACCGTGAAGCTGTTCTCCACCGCCCGCCGCGCGGCGGCACCCAGCCGGGTGCGTTCGGCGGGACTGCCCAGCAGCCGCTGGATGGCGCGCCGCATCGCCGGCACGTCGCCGGGGGGCACCATGAGCGCGGTCTCGCCATCCACGGCGATGTCGCGCTGACCGGTGGTCCGGGTCACCACCACCGCCTTGCCCATGGCCATGGCCTCGACCAGGGTGGTGACGCCCGCCTGGAAGTCGGTCTCCACCAGGGGCACCACCGCCACGCTCGCGCGGGCGTACAGATCACGGAGGGTCGGGTGGTCCGCGAATCCCGAGCTGAAGTTGGACGGCCATCGCGGGGGACGCCGGTGCCGGGCGGCGGGCGAGTGCAGGCTGCCCGCGGCGACCCGCACGGTGACGGGCAGCGCCTCGCAGGCGCGGGCCAGCGTCGTGTAGTCCCTGTGCTCCTGGCCGGCGGCGACGATCAGCGGCTCCTCCACGGCCGGCCGTGGCGCCCAGTAGGACGCGTCCGCGTGGTACGGGAGCAGCGCCAGCCGCTCCCTGGGCAGGCCCAGGTCGGCGACCGCCAGCTCCAGCTGCCGGCTGGAGTGCAGCAGGATGCGGGTGATCCCCGCGCGCGACCCCAGCAGCCGGAGGATGGGCCGCTTGGCGCGGGTGGTGAGGTGGTGGCCGATCATCAGATGCGGTGTCCGGATGCGCCGGGCACCCAGGGCCAGGGCCAGCGGGATGCCGACGTGCTCGCCGTCGGAGAGCACGACGTCGTAGCGCGCGGCCAGCGCGGCCGCCGCCAGCGCGTGCCGGACCGAGCGCCGCACCCCGCGCCGGTCACCGCCGGCCCCCAGCCGGGACCAGTCGAGGAGGTCCACGCCGTGCGCCTGCTCCAGGCAGAGGAACTCCGGGCGGGGACGCCTCGCCTCGCGCACCTCGTCGCGCAGCGCGCGATCGGCCCGTGCGGAGACCAGCATCAGGACCCGCGGCGAGGGGTCACCCACCGCTGCCGACCCGCAGCGCGAGCGCGGCGTCGCGCTCCGGCCGCCAGGTCGTCTCCGGGCGCCCGAGGAGCAGCGAGTCCACCAGCTCCACGCCCTGCATCACGGAGTGGTCCATGTTGCTGATCTCGTACTTCCAGGCACCGAACCGTCCCCGGGAGTAGATGTCCTGCGCCATCAGCCACGGCTGGATGCGCCCGAGCGCGCGATTGCGTCCCAGGGTCGGCACCGGATAGAAGTACTCGACCTCCCGGGTGTGGGTGGCGACGATCCTGGACCGGTCGGCGCCGTCGAGCAGGCCGGTGGCGACCAGCCCGTCCACCACCCGGTCGACGATCGACTCGCGATCGACACCCCGGTACCCCGAGTACGAGGTCTCGGTGAGCAGCAGGGTGTGACCCTCGGGCGCCATGTTCGGCGAGTAGTTGGACAGGAAGGTCACCCGGTAGAAGGGGCAATCCGCCTCGGGGAAGTAGGTCCAGCACTTGCTGGTCGTGCACGGCCTGTCCACCCCCACCCCCACCACCAGCCCATGGCTGTGGTGCAGATCGGCGGCGGCGGCGACCAGCGACTCCGGCACCGGGCGAAGCATGCGCAGCAGCTCGGGGATCGGGACCGCGGTGACGAGGACGTCGTAGGCGGCCTCGCCGCCGTCCGCGAAGCGCAGCCGGTGGGCGTGGGGATCGATCTCGACGACCTGGCGCCGGAGCTGCAGGTGATCCCCGAGCAGCGGGACCAGCGGCGCGTAGAGACCGCCGGTGCCGCCGTGCAGCGGATACTTGAAGGTGTGGTTCGGCCCCCAGCTGAGATCGTCCCGCTGATGGATGACATTGGCGAGAACGCGATCCAGGTCGATCACGCTCACCCGCTCGGCGGTCCAGTCCTTGCTCATCATCTCGGGGGGATGCGCCCACACCTTGAGGTTGTACGGGCGCATGAAGTGGCGCGCGATCCCCGAGCCGAACTGGCACTCCACCCACTCGGCGAAGTTCGCCGCCTGCCGGGGATCGCGGCCGCGGGCGTCGATGAGACCGCTCAGGCACTCGAGCAGCACCTCCGGCGGCAGGTACCGGATGTTGTTCTGCAGCGGATAGGGGATCCACCGGCCGAGCATCCGGATCCAGCTCTCGCGCATCAGCTCGGTGTGGTCGTCGCCGAGGAGGCGGTCGACGAGCCGGTCGAAGTACTCGTAGTGGGAGAACATGACGTGGCCACCGATGTCGTGGGTGTAGCCCGCGGAATCGGTGTGGCTGCTGGCCAGTCCGCCGACGTGCCCGTCACGCTCGTAGACGGTGAAGTCGGTATGGCCGAGCTCGTGCAGGCGGTACGCGGCGCCGAGGCCCATCGGTCCGGCTCCGATGATGGCGATCCTCCCGGCCACCTCAGCGATCCCGGTAGACGCGGAGCTTGGGATCGACCGCGAAGGCGAAGGACCGGCGCATCCCGACCAGCACGCTGCGGGTGAACAGCATCCGGTCGCCGGGGCCTCGCAGGGTCAGGTGCTTGAGCCCGCGCGCCGTGGTCTTGGCCACCACCTTCACCAGCAGACCCGCCGCGAAGGCATCGCCGAGTCGGACGTGCTTGGTGAAGAAGCCGCCCACACCGATGCCGTAGGAGCGCATCGTGCCCGGCCACTCCGCGTGGGAGCGGAAGCCGTAGTGATAGACGACCACGTCAGGCTCCAGCAGGGTGCTGTAGCCGCACCGGAACACCCGGTAGGCGAAGTCGAAGTCCTGCGACGACTGCAGCTGTCCTCCCCCGCCGAGCACCTCGTCGAAGGGTCCGACCCTGTCGAAGACCGCGCGCCGAACGGCGAAGTTGGCGCCCATGCCGAAGATCCGGAAGCCGCGCCGACGATCCATGACGCGTCGCTGGAGGATGGGGAGCACGGGGGTGACCCCGCGACGGACGGCGTCGGGTTCGACGTCGGGGGGCAGCAGCACCTGGCCGTAGACCAGGTACACGTCGTCGTGCGCCGCCAGCGCGTCGGAGATCGACCGCAGCCAGTTCTCCGGCGCCACGCAGTCGTCGTCGGTGAAGGCGAGCAGCGGCGCGGCGGAGGCGCGAACCCCCGCGTTGTACGCCCGGGAGAGCCCGGGCGGGCTGAGGTGCAGGTAGCGGAACCGCCGGTCGCGCCCGGCGAGCTCCTCCACGATCTCCCTCGTGCGATCGTCGGCGCTCTGGTCGACCACGATGACCTCGAAGCCATCGACGTCCTGAGCCGCGAGGCTCTCGAGGGTGCGACCGAGGCTGTCGGGTCGCTGGTGTGTGCAGACGATGACGGAGATGTCTGGATGAATCACGTTGCGACGCACTCTACCGTCGCGCCGGCGGTGCACCAATGGGAACGCGGTTCCACTCCCCGGGACCGATGCCCACGTGCCGTGGGCTTCGCGGCAGGCCGCGTCCCGGGCGCCGATGGCCCCGCGACCCGCCGGCCGGTACGGTCATCGACGCAGAGCCACACCGCAGCAGAGGGGGTCCGCTTCGTGCGTCGCGTCGTCATCACCGGGGGGGCGGGGTTCATCGGATCCCACCTCTGCGACCGGCTGCTCCAGCAGGGCCTGTCGGTCGTCTGCCTGGACAACTTCCTGACCGGCAGCCCCGACAACGTCGCCCACCTGCTGAGCCATCCGCGCTTCTCGCTTCGCAGCTACGACGTCACCGAGTACCTCTACGTCGAGGGCGAGGTCGACGCGATCCTGCACTTCGCCTCCCCCGCCTCACCGATCGACTACGCGCAGATGCCGATCGCCACCCTCAAGGTGGGCACCCTGGGCACGCACAAGGCGCTCGGGCTGGCCAAGGCGAAGCGTGCCCGGTTCCTGCTCGCCTCGACCAGCGAGGTGTACGGCGATCCGGAGGTGCACCCGCAGCCGGAGGACTACTGGGGCAACGTGAACCCGGTCGGTCCTCGAGGCGTCTACGACGAGGCCAAGCGCGCCGCCGAGACCTTCGTCATGGCCTACCACAACGCCCACGGGCTCGACACCAGGATCGCGCGGATCTTCAACACCTTCGGGCCGCGGATGCGCCAGCGGGACGGACGTGCCGCCCCCGCGTTCATCACCCAGGCGCTCGCCGGCGAGCCGATGACGGTCTTCGGCGACGGCTCCCAGACGCGGAGCCTGTGCTACATCGACGACCTCGTCGAGGGTCTGGTGCGACTGCTCCTCTCCGACTGCCATCAGCCGGTCAACCTCGGCAATCCGGGTGAGCTGACGGTGCTGGAGCTCGCCCACATGATCCGCCGCCTGGTCGGCGGCTCCAGCGTCATCGAGCACCGTCCCCTGCCGGTGGACGATCCCCGGCGGCGCCGTCCCGACATCTCCCGAGCCCGGCAGCTCCTGGACTGGCAGCCCCGCATCACCCTGGAGGACGGGCTGGCGCGCACCATCGCCTGGTGGACGGAGGGTGGGCCCCATGCGCGCGTGCCCGCGCGCACGTCGGTGACCACTGTCCCCTCGACCGTCTGAGAATCGAGGAGGCCCGGCCGATGGGATCCGGCACCACGTGGGCCGAAGCCGCGATGCAGGGCGCTCGACGCCCGCGCTGGGCCCTGAGGGTCCTCGCCGCGGTCGGGCGGGCCCGTGTCTCCCTGCGCCACTGCGACTCCGTCGGGGCCCGGCCCCGTCTGTACGGCCGGTGCTCGGTGCACAACGCCGGGGAGATCCACATCGGGCCCCGGTTCCTCATGACCGCACGCACCGTCCGCGGTGAGATGGTGGCCCATCCCGGCGGGCGGATCGAGATCGGCAGGTCCGTCTACGTCAACTACGGATGCTCGATCTCCGCGCATCGCCTGGTCCGCATCGGCGACCGCTGCCTGATCGGCCAGTACGCGCTCATCATGGACTCCGACTACCACAGCGCGGACGACCACAGCTCCCTGGGTGAGGTGCGCCCGGTCGTCATCGGAGACCGCGTGTGGATCGGGGCGAGGGCCACGGTCCTCAAGGGCGTGACCATCGGCGATGGCGCGTGCGTGGCCGCAGGCAGCGTGGTGACCCGCGACGTGCCCGCCGGCGCGACGGTTGCAGGAGTCCCCGCGCGGGTCGTCGGCGCATACGCGGCCGCCACCGCGACCTGACCGCACCATGAACTGGCTGATCGCGCTCTTCGCCGTGTCCATGGTGGCGGGCCTCCGCCGGCAGGGCCGGATGGGCTCCACGTACGTCACCATCCTCGTCGGCACCGCCGCGATCCTCGCCTACGAGTACTCCAAGCTGGGGGCCGGCTGAGCGATGCTGTCGCCGGCCCTGTCCGTCGGCGGGCTGCAGCGGGCCGCGCGGGTCCGGACCACCGTGCTCCTGGCGGCCGGGTTCGCCCTGGCTGCGGTCCTGGGACCGGTGATCGGACTCCTGGGCACCAAGGCGGCGGCGGCGGCGATCGGCGTCCTCCTGTACCTGTTCTTCGCCATCCTGTGCTGGCGGAGACCGGCGGCGCCCGTCCTGGTCCTGGCCGGCGCAGCGCTGCTCTTCGAGCAGTACCCGCTCGGCATCGGCGACCAGCTGACCGAGCAGGTCCTGCTCTTCGCCACCCTGAACACCAACGGTGCCAGCGGGCTGTTCTTCAGCCCGATCGAGGTGCTGCTGGCGACGGCGCTGGTCATCTGGCTGGTCCGGGGCATGGCACGGAGGGAGCTGCGCCTGCCCAGGTCCGCGCCGGCGATCGCCCTGGTGGCATTCGTCCTGTGCGTGGCGGCGGCCCTGCTCCGGGGACTGTCGGAGGGCGGCGACTATCGCATCATCGTCGACGAGGTGCGGCCGTTCCTCTATGTCGCCGGCTGCTACCTGGTGGCCGCGGAGACGATGCGCACCAGGGGGCGGCTGTGGGCGTTGCTCTGGGTCGACGTGCTGGCCACCGGCTTCAAGGGTCTGCAGGGGACCTACCGGTTCCTGACCGTCACCCAGCAGACCCAGTCGCTCCTCGCCCACGAGGAGGCGATCTTCTTCGACCTCTTCACCCTCCTGGTCGCCGGCCTCTGGCTGTTCGGGGTCCGGGGCAGGCTGCGCCGGGTCGCCACCGCGCTGCTGCCGTTCGTGGTCATCGCCAACCTCGCCAACCAGCGGCGGGTCGCCTGGATCATCCTCGCCCTCGGCCTGGTGGTGCTCTTCGTCGCCGCGTGGGTCAGCTGTCCCGAACGCCGCCGGCTGGTGATGGGCACGGCGGCGGCGTTCGCGATCGGCTCGGCCGTGTACCTCCCCGCCTTCTGGAACAGCACCAGCACCCTGGGCCAGCCTGCGCGCGGCATCAGCTCCGCCTTCAGCCCGAACCAGCGCGACGACTCCTCGAACTTCTATCGAGTGGTGGAGAACCTCGACCTGGGCCTCGCCATCCGGCAGTCGACCCCGCTGGGACTGCCTTTCGGGCACCCCATCCCCTACGCGGTGCCGCTGCCCTTCGACGCCAGCACGGTCGATCCGCTGATCATCTACATCCCGCACAACTCGGTCCTGTACGTGTGGCTGCGCACGGGCGTCCCCGGTGCGCTCGCCTACTGGATGCTGATCGGATCGGCGACGGTGCTCGCCTGCCGCCTCCTCCGCAGCGGTGACCGCCTGCTCGCCCTGGCGGGCACCTTCGGCCTGTGGACGCTGGTCGCCTACGTGTTCGCGGGCTGGTTCGACGCCGGTCTGGTGCAGTACCGCACCGCGGTCCTGGTCGGCTGCGTCCTCGGCGCCCTGGAGGCGGCCCGCCGGATGGCCCAGGAGGAGGAGCTCACGCCCGGGGCGGCCGCCCCGCGGCTGGCACCGCTCCGAGGCAACGGCTGATCCACGCCGGCACCCGAGAGCGGTCGGCGGTCAGGGCGAACCCGACCACCGGCCGGGCGAGCAGGGCGGCGGTGCGCGCCAGCGCGTCGACCCGGGTGGCCCGGTGGCGGCCCACCAGCACGCAGCAGTCGGAGCCGGTGACGACCGGCGCCACCCACGCCGGGTCGTTGAGGAAGGGCGGGAGGTCGAGGACCGTCCAGGTGAAGGAGGCGCGGCACTCGTCGAGGAGCCCGCCCTCGGCGACACCCTCCAGCGCCCGCAGGCTCTCGGTCGGGGTGCCGCAGCCGGTCGGCACCAGCCAGAGACCGCGGCCGACCTGGACCGCCGCCGGCCTCAGGCGCCGAGGAGCGTCGATGCAGTCGCAGAGCCCCGGCTCCGGCGCCGCTCCGAACCTGGCCGCCTGTGCCGGCCGCTCGACGTCGAGGTCGACGAGGAGGACCGGGCCCTCCGTCTCCCGGGCGAGGGTGAGGGCGAGCCCGGCGGCGACGGTGGAACGGCCATCGCCGCGATGGGGGCTGACGACGCTGATGATCCCCCCGTCCCAGGGTCCCCCGGCCAGGCTGTCGACGACCGCGAGGTAGGCGCCCAGCGCTCGGCAGGGAGGCGAGGCCGGTGGTGCGCTCATTGCGACGGCGGTGGCCGGGAGAGCTGCGGGGCGACGAACAGGCATGCCCCGGCGAGCTGCCGGCGGACGTCCTCGAGATCCCGCAGGCGCGGATCGTGCAGAGCGACCAGGTAGACGGCGAGAAGGCCGGCCGCCGCGGTTCCCACCAGCCCCAGGGCCCAGGAGCGCGCCGCGAGCAGCGCCCGCGACCTCTGCTCCACCCGCGGAGCGTCGACGACCACCGCGGCCTGGCCGCCGGCGCCGGACACCGCGTCGGAGGCCGCCAGCGCCCGGCCGGTCAGCGTGTCGACGCTCTGGAAGTGGTCGGTCGCCACCTGCGCCTCGGCCAGCAGTCGCTGGTAGACCGGGTCCTGCCGGAGCTCGTCGCCGGTGCGGTCCTGCATGTACGCGTACCGTCCGGCCGCGTCGATCGCCCGCTGCATGTCCAGCCGCGCCCGCTCCAGCGCACCGGAATCCGCCCGGAGCGCCGCCGCCGCCTTCTGTGCCTCCATCGCCTCCAGGGTGTCGCGGAAGGCGGCCACGAGGGCGCCGACCAGCGCAAGCGCCCGCTGCGGCTGGTCCACCGGGTAGCTCACGACGACCACGGTCGGGCCCTCGGCCGCGGCCGTCAGGCGGGTCCGCAGGCGCTCGAGCACGGCGCTCCGCTCTCCCGGGTCGGACGGCAGCGCCCTCTCCGCGGAGGCGCGCGGCGCGGGCGACGACGCGCGCGGCCAGTCGGTCTGCACCAGCTGCAGGATCTGCCGTGCGGCCGCCTCGGCCGGCGCCTGTGCGGAGGGGAGGACGTCGGAGAGGGCGTCCCCGAGAAAGCCCGCGGGGTCGACCCGGATGCGGGCGGTGACCACCGAGGGATCGGCGCGGAGGGATCCCACCGCCCCCGCCACCATGGGGAGCACCACCAGGCACAGCACCAGCCACCGCAGATGCTCGAAGAGGACGTCCAGGAACCGGCGCACCCGCCGAGACTACGGGGCGACCGCCCGGGGGTCCCATCGGCACGCCGCGCGGGAGGTGGGCGCTGGTCCCGGGCCTCCGGGGCCGCAGCCCCCCGGGGTTGGGCGCGCCGTCGGGACTGCGGGGCTCCCCCGCCTCTCCGGCCCATTCCTCCGAACGGCGGGCGACTCCAGACTGGGCGGCGATGGTCCGGTTCCTCGACCGCTTCTACCGCGACCGGTTGCTGCTGCTCGCGATGATCGCCCTCGCGCTCGTCCTGAGCCTCGGGCTGGCGCTGGCGCAGCCCCGCGCCTACGAGTCCACCGCCCGGGTGTGGGTGGACACCAGCATCCAGGGCGACCACCCCGACGCCTACATCACCGCCGCCGACGCCGGCGGCCGGATCCTCGGCGAGCTGCTGAAGACGCGCGACTTCTGCGGCAAGGTGCTGAGCAGGAGCCGGTTCGTCACCACCCCGGGCAGGCAGTCCGGCGCGGCGGCCTGCGACGACATCGCGTACCTGGCCCTCAGCACCGGCGTGGTGATCGGTGCCGCGGGACCCAACGTGGTCACCGTCTCGTTCCGGCACCGCAGCCCCAGGATGGCGGCGAGCACCACGCAGGCGGTGATCGACCTCTTCAAGCAGGAGGTGCTGACCGGGCAGGCGCAGCGGGCCCAGGCGACGGTGGGGTTCTACGAGAAGCAGGTGAGCACGGCGCGCGCGGCGCTCTCGCGTGCGGACGCCAGGATCTCCGACTACCTGGGCACCAGCGCCGACCCCACCGCGGGATCGCTCGGCGCCGCCGCCCCCGACCCGGGAGCGGCTCAGGGTGCGACCCCTCCGGACGTCGGCCTCCTGGCGCTGCAGCGCGACGACGACACGCTGCGCAAGCAGACCGACGACCTGTCCCAGAAGCTGAACCAGGCCCGGCTGGACCTCACCGTCATCCAGCAGTCCACCCCCTACGGCTTCCGGGTCGTCGACCCCCCGCTGGCGGCCGACAGGCCGGTCTCCCGGACCAAGCCGCTGCTGATGGCGGGGGTGGGAGGCCTCTTCGCCGGCCTGCTGCTCAGCGCCCTGATCCTGACCATCCTCACCGCGGCGGACACCTCGCTCCGCTACCCGAACGAGGTTGAGCCGGTGCTGGGCCTCCGCCTGGCCGGCACCGTCCCTCACATCGCCGGCGCATGGCCACGCTGAGCGGGTCGCCCGCCCTCCGTGCCAGGGCCGGCGACCGGCCCGCGCCGCTCGCCGGCGTGACCGCACCGGGTCCGGGCGGGCTTCCCCCCGAGGTCGTGGAGGCATGCCGGTTCGCCAGCCTGCAGCTCGGCGGCCCGCGGCTGGTCAGCCTGGGGGTGACCAGCGCGCTGCGAGGCGAGGGAAGGTCGAGCATCGCGTGCGCCCTGGCGGAGATCCAGGACGAGGACTACGAGCGCACGGTGGTGCTCCTCGACCTCGACCTCGAGAGGCCCTCGCTGTCCCGCCGCCTGGGAGCCGCGCCGGCTCCGGGGATCGCCGAGCTCGTGGACGGCACCGCCTCCCTGGAGGACGTGATCCAGCCCCTCGGCGGCGGGATCTCGCTGGTGGCCGCGGGAGCGTCCGCGTGGCCTGCCAGCCGGACGATGGCCGGGATCCTGCGCGCCGGCGTCCTCCTCGCCATCGAGGAGCGCTTCGACGCGGTGATCGCCGACCTTCCACCGCTGCTGAGCTCCAGCGTCGGCCGGGCGCCCGCGGCCGCGTTCGGCGACCTGCTGCTCGTGGTCAGGAGCGGCGTCACCCCGCTGGGGAGGATCCGGCAGGCCACCGCCCATCTCCCGGTGCAGCCGAGCGTCCTGCTCAACGGCACCCGCTCTCATCTGCCCCCGTGGCTGCAACGCCTCGCCGGCTGCTGACCGACCATGTCCACGAACGCTCCCCTGCCCGCCCCCACCAGCACCGGCCCGGACACGGTGGAGCTGCGGGGCCTCCCGGCGGACGGTTCCCGGAGCGAGGCGGCCACCTCCGTCGCCTGGCCGCCGCTGCTGTCGATGCGCCGCCACATCGCATCCCTGGCCGTGCTCGACGCCGGCGTCGCCGCGCTGGTGACGTGGGTGGCCATGCGCCTGCGGCTCGGCTCGCTCGAGGTGGGCGGGATCTACCCGCTGCTGACGGTGCTGGTCCCCCTCACCTGGGTGGCGATCATGCTCGGGTGCCGGTGCTACGACCGGCGCTCGCTGGTCGTCGGTCCGGAGGAGTACCGACGCGTCACCCAGGCGGGCATGTGGCTCCTCGGCGTGATGGCGATCAGCTCCTTCGCCACCCACGCCAACTTCTCGCGCGGCCTGGTGGCGATCAGCACCCCGCTGATCATCGCGACCACCCTGATCACCCGGTTCGGCTGCCGCAAGGTGCTGCACCGGCGGCTGTCGAGGGGGCGCGCCCTCCACCGCGTGGTCGTGGCCGGGTCCACCGATCGGGTGAGAGACCTCGTCCGCCACCTGCGACGGGCCCCGCACGCGGGTCTGTGCGTGGTCGGCGCCTGCGTGCCCGGCCGGCTGGCCACGGTGGACCTGCCCGACGGTCCCGTGCCCGTGCTGGGCCGGGTCGCCGACGTCGCCAGGGTGGCGACGCGGGCGGGCGCCGACACCATCGCCATCGCCGGCACCGGGACCTTCGCTCCGGGCGCGCTCCGGCGCCTCTCCTGGGAGCTGGAGGGCACCGGGATGCACCTGGTCGTGGCCCCGACGATGACCGACATCGCCGGGCCGCGCATCCTGATCCGGCCACTGGACGGACTCCCGATGCTCCACGTCGAGGAGCCGACCTTCACCGGCTTCACGCGAGTTGTCAAGGAGGTCTTCGACCGGGTCGTCGCCTCCCTGCTCGTGCTGCTGCTCAGCCCGCTCCTCCTCGGCATCGTGGCGGCCATCCGCCTCGGCGATCCCGGGCCGGTGCTGTTCCGGCAGGTCCGGGTCGGGCAGGAGGGACGTGAGTTCGTCCTCTGGAAGTTCCGCACCATGCGGGTGGGCGCGGAGCTGGAACGAACCGCGCTGCTCGCCACCAACGAGCACGACGGGCCGCTCTTCAAGATCCGCAGCGATCCTCGGGTGACCTCGGCCGGCCGCTGGCTGCGGCGGCACTCGCTCGACGAGCTGCCGCAGCTCTGGAACGTCGTGACCGGCTCGATGTCCCTCGTGGGGCCCCGCCCACCGCTGCCGTCGGAGGCGGAGACGTACCCCGACGACGTGCAGCGGCGGCTGCTGGTGAAGCCCGGGATGACCGGGCTCTGGCAGGTGAGCGGGCGCGCCGACCTGTCGTGGGAGGAGACGGTGCGTCTCGACCTCTACTACGTCGAGAACTGGTCGGTGGCGCTGGATGCGCAGCTGCTCTGGAGGACGGTGAGCATCGTCCTCGGAGGAGCGGGAGGCTACTGACCCGAGGACCGGCGGCCCTCGCCGGTCAACGCCGCCCTACAGCTCGACCAGGCCCTTGCGCACCGCGTACAGCACCGCCTGCGAGCGGTCGTAGATGTTCAGCTTCTCGTACATGTTGCTGACATGGTTGCGGACGGTCTTCTCGCTGATGTTCAGGCGGAATGCGATCTGCTTGTTGGGCGCGCCGGTGGCGATCAGCCGCAGGATCTCCATCTCGCGCGCGGTGAGCCCGTCGTAGAACTCCTTGGGGGTGGTGTTGCCGTCGATCATCTCGAGGACGCGGGTCGCCACCGCCCCGGCCATGACCCGCTCCCCGCTGTTGACGGCGAGGATGCTGGAGACGATCGCCTCCGGCGTCGAATCCTTCAGGACGTAGCCGGCGACGCCGGCCTTCAATGCCGCGAGCACGTAGCTGTCGGCGTCGAAGGTGCTGAGGATGAGGACCTTCACCTGGGGGCTGGCACCGAGGATGCGCTGCGCCGCCTCCACCCCGTCCATGTTCGGCATCTTCAGGTCCATCAGCACCACGTCGGGCGAGGCGGCGGCGCACCTGTTCACCGCGTCCAACCCGTCGGCGGCCTCTCCCACGATGATGACGCGGGGATCGGTGCTCAGGAGGCGGGCCAGCCCCGAGCGGAAGAGGGCCTGATCGTCGACGATCAGGACGCGCACCGGCGCGGCGGTCACCTGGCTCACGGCCTCGTACGATCCATCGTCGCCCCCCCCTTGAGTCACTGAGTCCGCGCGCTCCGAGAGCGATCGACACGTGGCTCAGAGACCACATCAATTGACGCCGCATCGCCCCTGGGCGACGCGGTCCCTTCCACGACCATCATATCGCACACCCGCCTGTCGCGCGGCCCGGACTCGGGACACGCCGGCACGGCCGCCTGCCCGGCCCATTGAGGGTTGCGCGGTGAGGTCGCATCGTCGCTCCCGTGAGAACAGACACGATTCCCCCCGCGGGCTGGCGGCACTCGGCGAGAGCGGCGATGCTGGCGCTGGAGGTGGTGCCGCCGGTGCGGCGGCTGAGAGAGTGGGACTACGGCCGCCGCCGCTTTCCGCGATGGCCCGGCGCCTGCATGGGGGTGTATGCGGACTTCGACGAGGCGAGGCGCGCCGCACCCGGCAGGACGGGCTACGACCATCCCGAGATGGCCTCCATGTACGACCACCTGATCGGCCGGCTGGGCGCGGACGACTATCCCGTCCTCTTCTGGCTGCAGCGGGTGCTGCGACCCGGCTCGTCCGTCTTCGACCTCGGCGGGCATGTGGGCATCACCTACTACTCGTACGCGGCATACCTGGACCTGCCGCAGGACCTGCGGTGGGCGGTCTGCGACGTGCCCGCCGTGATCGAGCGCGGCGCCGCGCTCGCTCGCGAGAGGAGCGCCGCGCAGCTGCGGTTCACCAGCCGCGTCGACGAGGCGGCCGAGTGTGACGTGCTGCTCGCGGCCGGCAGCCTGCAATACCTGGAGACCGACCTGGCCGACTGCATCGGCACGCTCCCCGCCCGCCCGCGTCACCTCCTGGTGAGCAAGACGCCGATGCTCGACGGCCTGCAGTTCGTGACCCTGCAGAACACCCACCACGCATACAACCCGTACCGGCTGCTCGACCGCCGGGCGTTCGTCGACGGACTGTCGCGGCTCGGCTACCGGCTGATCGACAGCTGGGAGAACCCGGGGTACAGCTGCGCGATCCCGTACCACCCCGAGTGCGCGGTCGATCGGTACACGGGGCTGTATCTTCGCCTCACGTGAGGACGGGGTTCCGCGCCAGGCTCAGGCGCGGCCGACCCTGCGGAGGCAGAGGCCCGAGAACCAGGGGACGGTGCGGTCCGGGTGGAAGGGGATGACGGCGCTGTGGACGTGATCCTCCCAGGCGTCGACCAGCTCGTACCCCACCGCCCGGAGCGAGTCCACGAAGGCCTCCCGATTGCTGACGCGCACCGCCGGGAAGTGGATGCCGGCATGCTGCAGGGTGACGAAGGGCTCGCCGTCGGTGAGGGGGAGCTTGTTGATGAGCAGGTGCCGCGGCGGCTCGCTCAGGCCGGCGAGCAGCTCGGCCAGCGGGGGCCCCTCGACGTACTGGAGAACACCCGACGCCAGCAGGACGTCCGCCCCGTCGGCCTCGGCGGTGGAGGTGGTGAACGAGAGACCGTGGGCGTCGCGCTCGGCCACCAGCCGCCTGCCCGCCTCGACCACCGCCGGCATCTCGCAGACCACCCAGCGCAGCCCGGGCGGGAACTCCAGCAGCCGTCCGTACGCGTGGAAGTGGACGCCGACATGGCCACCGAGGTCGAAGACGGCCACACCGGCGGCGAGCAGCGGGCGGAGCCAGAAGAGGACGGGATAGTCGTACGGGAACACGCGCGCCACCCGGGACCGGAGGATCTCCTGCTCGGCCACCCCGTCGACGTCGTATCCCGTCGGCCGTCCCGCCGGCGCGGAGCGATAGGCCTCGTCGAACGACCCGTACACGCCGCGGAAGGCGCCGAGACGCTCCGCGAACTCGCGCTCGTATTCCGCCACGCGCAGTGCATGGACCGGCGGAAACCGCTCGATCGTCCCCCGGGCGCTGCGCAGAGCCGCCCACGGCCGGACCCTCTCCATGGTGATGCCCCCTCCGATCCCGTGGTCGTGGGTCAGTTGTACCGGGTGGGCGCCGCACTGCGCACTGGGACAATTGTCCGCGGCGCGGGACGCACGCCCCCTCGCCGTCGGGACGCGGCCATGGCGCCGGCCGGAGGGCTCGGATAGCCTCGGAGAATGTGCCACATCCAGCGTGAACAACCCTGCATCCACCCTGACGCGGCGCCGGAGGCCGCCGCGTGACCCAGTGCCAGCTTCCCGAGACCGGCGCCGGCGATCACGACCCCTTCGCAGGCCCCGCGCTGGCGCTGACGGCGCCGGTCACCCCCGCGCAGCAGGAGCTCTGGACAGCCACGCGGATGGGCCCGGAGGCCTCCTGCGCCTTCAACGAGTCGAACACGCTGCGCCTCGCCGGACGGCTCGACGTCGGGGCGCTCCGCGGTGCCCTGGACGACCTGGTGCAGCGCCACGAGGCGCTGCGCACCACCCTGAGCGGCGACGGCGGCACCCTCTGCATCGCCGCCTCGACGCCGCTGGAGATCCCGCTCGTCGATCTCTCCGCCGCCGAGCCCGGTGAGCGGAGCGCGCGAACCGCCGCCCTGCTCCGCCGCGAGGTGGAGGAGCCGTTCGACCTGGAGGAGGGTCCCCTGGTCCGCGGCCGGCTGCTGCGGCTCGGCGCCGAGGAGCACCTGCTCGTCCTCACCACCCATCACATCGTCTGCGACGGCTGGTCGACCGGGGTGATGATGCGCGACCTGGGACGGCTGTACACCGCCCGGTCCCGCGGCTCCGTCCCGGTGCTCGAGGAGGCGTTCCCCTTCAGCGCCTTCGCGCACGCGCGCCTCGAGGCGGAGGACACCCCCGAGCACGCGGCCGCCGAGCGCTGGTGGCTCGACCGCTTCTCGGGCGAGATCCCCTCGCTGGACCTGCCGTTCGACCACGGCCGCCCGCCGTACAGGACCTACGCGTCGGCACGCGAGGACCACACCCTGGATGCGGAGCTCGTCGTCGAGCTGAAGCGGCTCGCCCGCGGGTGCGGCGCCAGCTTCTTCACACTCCTCCTGGCCGGTTTCGAGGCGCTGCTGCACCGTCTCTCGGGAGACCGCGACCTCGTGGTCGGCATCCTCTCCGCCGGCCAGGCGACCTCCGGGCACCCTCAGCTCGTCGGGCACTGCGTCGACACCCTGCCGATCCGCTGCACGATCGACGGTGCGGCGGGCCTTCGCAGCCTGGTGACGGAGGTCCGCGGCGCCGTGCTCGGTGCCTCGGACCAGCCCGGGTACACCTACGGGACGCTGCTCAGCAGGCTGCCGCTGCCCCGCGACCCCAGCCGGCCGCCGCTGGTGTCCGTCCTCTTCAACCTGGACCAGGAGATCGCCCCCGAGGACCTGGGGTTCGACGGGCTGGTCGCCGGGTTCGCCTCCGTGCCGCGCAGCTTCGAGACCTTCGACCTCTTCCTCAACGCGGTCGAGGCGGGCGGCGCGCTGCGCCTCGAATGCCAGTTCAACACCGACCTCCTCGAGGCTCGGACGGCCCGGCGGTGGCTGTGCGCGCTCGAGGTGCTGCTGCGTGCGGCGGTCGCGGACCCCGATCGCCCGGTGGACAGGCTGCCGGTGCTGACCGAGTCGGAGAGGTCCGAGCTCCGCGCCTGGAACGACACCCGCCTCGACGTCCCGCGCGGCCTCCAGGTCCATCAGCTGGTGGAGCGGCAGGTCGAGCGCACTCCCGACGCGGTCGCGATCGTCGTCGACGACCAGCAGCTGAGCTACGCCGAGCTGGACCGGCGCGCCAACCGGCTGGCACGCCGTCTGCGCTCGCTGGGCGTGACCCGGAACGTGCTGGTGGGCGTCTGCCTCGAGCGCTCGCCCGAGATGGTGGTGGCGCTGCTCGCGGTGAGCAAGGCGGGCGGTGGCTACGTGCCGATCGACCCCGCCTACCCGCGCGAGCGCATCGAGCTGATGATCGGCAGCTCGCGGATGGCCGTGCTGATCACCGAGGAGAGCCTCCGCGGGCGGCTGCCGGGCTCCGAGGCGCGGGTGATCTGCGTCGACGGCGACCGGGATGCGATCGCCGCCGAGAGCGACACGCCGCCGCCCCCCGCCGCGGGCGCCTCCGCCGAGGATGTCGTCTACACGATCTACACGTCGGGGTCCACGGGCGCGCCCAAGGGCGTGCTCGTGCCCCACCGCGCGGTGGTCAACCTGCTCGCCGGCGCCCGCAGGCGGCCGGGGATCACCGCGGACGACGTGGTGATCGCCGTGGCCACGCTCTCCTTCGACATCGCGGTCTGCGAGCTCTGGCTTCCCCTGTCGGTGGGGGCGCGGGTGGTCCTCGCCCGGCGCGAGCTCGCCGCCGACGGCGAGCGGCTCCTCGACCTCCTGCGCCGCTCGCGGGCGACGCTCCTGCAGGCCACTCCGACCACCTGGCGGCTGCTCATCGCCGCCGGCTGGAGCGGTGGCGACGGCCTCCGGGCCCTCTGCACCGGCGAGGCGCTCCCGGGCGACCTCGCCTCCCAGCTGGCGGAGCGTGCCGCCGAGGCCTGGAACATGTACGGCCCCACCGAGACCACCGTCTGGTCGTCCCACTGGCGCATCGACGGGGGACCCGTGCTCATCGGCGAGCCGCTGGCCAACACCCAGCTCCACCTCCTCGACGAGCTGCTCCAACCGGTCCCGGTGGGGGTTCGCGGGGAGATCTACATCGGTGGGGAGGGCGTGACCCTCGGCTACCACGACCGTCCCGACCTGACCGCCGAGCGGTTCCTTCCCGACCCCTTCCGCGACGTGCCCGGGGCGAGGCTGTACCGGACCGGCGACATCGCCCGCCGCCGGCCCGACGGCAGCGTCGAGTACCTGGGACGCAACGACCACCAGGTCAAGGTCCGCGGCTATCGCATCGAGCTGGGCGAGATCGAGTCGGTGATCGCGCGGCACCCCTCGGTCGGCCAGGTCGCGGTGATCGCCCGCGAGGACCGGCCCGGCGACGTGCGGCTGGCCGCCTACGTGGTCCCGCGAGCCGGCGCCGGGTGGCCCGGCGAGGAGCTCGGGGAGCAGCTGCGGCTGCGCCTCCCCGACTACATGGTCCCCCGCCACCTGGTGCCCATGGACGCGCTCCCCCTCACCCCCAGCGGCAAGGTCGACCGCAGGGCGCTCCCCGCCCCGGACGCCGAGGCGACCACCGGGCTCGAGTACGTGGCGCCGGGCACCGACGCCGAGAGGCTGCTGGCGGAGATCTGGCAGGACGTGCTGGGGATCGGCCGGATCGGCATCCACGACGACTTCTTCCAGCTCGGCGGCCACTCC
>JAQBPH010000652.1:0-2622 GCA_028287625.1 Chloroflexota bacterium
TCATCGAGACCGGCAACCTGCGAGCCTTCCTCCAGGAGAGCCTCTACGTGGCCATGTTCTTCTCCGGCTTCACCAGCATGTTCGCGTACTGGCTGGGGATCGGCATCGGCAAGTGGCTCGCGGTCTATCCGGCGACCAAGTTCCTGCGGCAGGCATAGCGGGTCGGATCATGAGAAATCCCATGAGGTTCGGAAGGCGGAGGCGCGCCGCTCTGGTGGTCGCCGGCCTGCTGGCCGGCGTGGTGTCGGTCGCCGGCGCGCGACCGGCATCGGCGCACGGAGGGGGGATCACCGACTCGCTGCTCGCCGGCTCGATGTGCGCCCAGAAGCTCGACGGCGCCGAGGTCGACCTGAACATCTTCTCCGGCGCGGGGGGACAGCCGACCTGTGACGACCTCTCGCTGGGTGCGGCGACGCTCACCTTCGACCTCGTGGATCCGTGGCTGAGGCAGGTCCCGGTGGGGGTCGAGGTGGTTCAGTCGGATGCCGGCGCGAGGAGCCTCGCCTCGGTCCCCGCCAGGGTCTATCCCGGCGGGGTCATCTCCGTGAACGTCAGGCTGGACAAGCCCGGAAGGTACACCGCGGCGGTCCTGTCCGGTGGATCCCGGGCCAGCTTCCCGATCGGCGTCGGCGGACTGGCCGGCATGGGATCGGCGCAGCGCCTGCTCGGCACTCCGATCGGCTGGATCGCGGAGGCCTTCGTCGCCATGCTCGCCGGCGTCATCGGCTGGCTGGGCGTCCGGCGTCTCCGCTCCTCGCGGGGGACGGCGCGGGCGAGGAGGCAGGGGACAGCCATCCTCGACGACCGGACCGGCGCCATTGCGCAGCCCTACCAGCTGCCCACGAAGATCATGAAGAATTGAGGCCCATGTGACGCCTCCGTGGGTCATGGGCGAGGACGGGCTCCCGTCGCACGCGGGCGCCCGTCCCTCCCTCGACCCTCGCCGTCGTGATCGGGGGCGGCCTGGTCAGGCCGCGGCCGTCGCCGCCGATCGGGGAACGACGACGTGAATCCGTTCGACATTCTCACCGCCCTGGGCCCGCCCATCGAGTGGACCCTCACCCACCTGACGCGATGGTTCGGCGGGTTCGGGCTGATCAGTGGAAGTGCCTTCGGCTTCGCCGTGGTGGCGGTGACCCTGATGCTGCGCACCGCGCTCTTCCCGCTCTTCGGCTGGCAGGTGCGCAACTCGCGCCGCATCCAGGCGGAACAGCGTCTGGTGGCGCCGCAGCTCACCGAGCTGCGCAAGAGATACAGGAAGGAGCCACGCAGGCTGCAGGAGGAGATGCAGAAGCTCTACAGGGAGCACGGCATCTCCCCCTTCAGCAACCTGACCGGTTGCCTGCCGCTGCTCTTCCAGATGCCGATCCTCTACGGGCTGTACCGGGGCATCACCGCGGCCACCAGGGACATCCACTCGGGGATGGGCTTCCTGTGGATCGGGGATGTGAGCACGAGCGCCCTGCGCGCCGGACTGGCGGCCCACCCGGCAGGTGTGCTGCTGCCGCTGACCGCCGCCGGAGCCAGCTTCGTGCAGGCGAAGATGATGATGCAGCCCGCCCGGCCGGACATGCCCGAGCAGGAGCTGAAGGCGTATCAGCTGAGCAAGAGCATGCTGTTCCTGGCCCCGGGCATGGTCCTGCTCTTCGGTTCCAACCTTCCCCAGGGGCTGTGCATCTACTGGGTGACGCAGAGCCTGGTGATGATCCTGCAGCAGTGGCTGGTGATCGGATGGGGGGGGCTGCGGGTGCCGCGGTGGTTCCCGGGGGCGAGCCGGCTGACGGGGTTGAGCTACCGGCCGGACGGCACCACGCCCGTCACCGCCGGCCTGGTCCCTGCGCCTGCGCCGGCGCCGCGCAAGCCTGCGCGGGACGCCGCGGTGCGGGTGGGGAGGGAGCGCCGCTCCCGGGAGGACGATGCGCGGCCGTCGTGGTCCTCGCCGGGCGGGGCAGCCATCGGGCGTGCACCGCGCTCGGTGACGAGCCGGGCGCCAGGGGCCCGGAGCCGGCCGAATCAGGGATCTGCGCGCCGGCGGGGTCGCGGTCGCTGAGGCGGTGGCCCCGGAATGACGTTCACCGGTGGCCTGTCCCTGAAGCGTGTGGCGGCCGCCCTCACCGGAGCACGGTGCCCGCGTCGACCGGAACGACCGCTCCGGTCACCTGCCGCGCGGCGTCGGAGCAGAGCCAGGTCACCGCGGCGCTGACGTCCTCGGGCTCGACCAGGTCGACGGGGAGCAGCGCGGCCAGGGTGCGGGCAAGCTCCGGGTCCGCCTCCATCACCCTGCGCATCTGCGCATTGGTGCCCATGGGCGTGCGGACGCCACCGGGGGCGACGCAGTTCACCCGGATGCGGTGCGGGGCGAGCTCGACGGCGAGCGACCGGGCGAGGCCGATGCAGCCGTGCTTCGCGGCGGCGTAGTGCGCCATCCCCGCCAGCCCCTTGAGGGCCGCCGTGGAGGTGGTGATCACGATGGCGCCGCCCTCGCCGCCGGCGAGCATCGCCGGCACCGCCGCCCGGCAGCTCTGCCACACCCCGGTGAGGTTGACGCCGACCACTTCGTCCCACTGCGCGTCGGTCAGCTCCCAGGCGGCGCCGTAGCTGATCACCCCGGCGTTGGCGCAC
>JAQBPH010000003.1:0-6204 GCA_028287625.1 Chloroflexota bacterium
GTCAACCTCGAGCTGCGCGAGGTCCGGCTGCGGCCGCTCGCCGACCGGGTGCTGCGCTCCTTCGCGCCGATGACGCGGGGCACCCACCAGCTCGTCAACGACGTCCCCGCCGACCTGCCGTCGGTGCGCGGCGACGCCGACCGGCTGACCCAGATCGCCTTCAACCTGGTCAGCAACGCCGTGAAGTACAGCCCCATGGGCGGACAGGTCCGGGTGTGGGCGCGCCCCGCGGAGGGGGGGAAGGTCGAGCTCGGCGTCGACGACGAGGGCATCGGCATCCCCGTCGACTCGCAGTCGCGGGTCTTCGAGCGCTTCTACCGGGTGGCCACGCCCGAGACCCGGGGCATCACCGGCGCCGGCGTCGGCCTGTCCATCGTCAAGGGCCTGGTCGACCTCCATGGCGGCAGCATCGCGTTCGATTCCGAGCAGGGCCGCGGCAGCAGCTTCCGGGTCCGGCTTCCGCAGTGGGTCTACTTCCCGCCGGCGGCCGACTACGGCGAGCTCCCCGCCCTCTCCCGCCCCTCGCGCTGAGCACACACCGACGACGTGGCTGCCTCGGGCGGCCACGCGACGCTACGCTCTTCCCATGAGTACGCCGGGACCGCGCCGCCTGGGCCGCCGTGAGGTGGGCCCGCCGGTGGTCGACGACCGCAGCCCCACGGCCGAGGCGGAGCGGAGGCGGCTGGCCGCCACCGTGGCGCGGCTGCGGCTCGAGCTGGCCCGGCTGCGGGGCGAGCTCGACGACGACGACGCCGCGCCCGGCGTGACCCGCCACCTCGCGGGGGTCGCCGAGCCGGACGCGGAGCAGGGGGATCTCGCCGCCGAGGCGGACGCCCGCGCCCGGGAGGCCGAGCACCGGGTGCGCCTGCTCGCCGAGGAGCTCGGCACCGAGCGGCGCGAGCTCGACCAGCTCCGCGGCCGGCTCGCCGACCTCGAGGCGGCGGGTGGGAGGAACCACGCGCTCGCCGCGACGCTGGCCGAGGAGCGCGAGGCGAGGATCATGCTCGAGACCCTTCGCGACGGCTTCGAGGCCGCCATGGAGGAGCAGCGCAGGCGCCACGAGCGCGAGGTCGCCGACGTCGTGGAGGCGGCCGAGGACCGCCGCGTCGAGCTGAGCCAGAGCCACCTCCGTGAGCGGGAGCAGCTCCGCGTGGAGCTCGACGCCGCCGGCGCGGAGGGCGCGGCGCTGGCCGAGCGGCTCGAGGCGGAGGCGGGCGCCCGCGCCCGCGCCGAGGCCCGCGGTCGCGACCTCGACCGCGAGGTGGACGAGCTGCGCAACTGGATCAGCGCCGCCCAGAGCAGGCGCCGCAGCCTCCTCGGCCGCTTCGCCCCACCGCCGCCGCCGGGTCGGATCCAGCCCTCCGACCGTAGAATGACGCCTCCGCCGACCCTGTAGGAAAGACCATGGCCTCCACCCTGTTCGACAAGATCTGGCGCCGCCACCTGGTGCACGAGGACCGCGGTACCGCACTCCTGTACATCGACCTGCACCTCGTCCACGAGGTCACGTCGCCGCAGGCCTTCGAGTCCCTGCGGATGGCGGGGCGGCGGGTGCGGCGTCCCGACCTGACGGTGGCGACCATGGACCACAACGTCCCCACCACCGACCCCTCGCTGCCCGTCGCCGACCAGACCGCCAAGCGGCAGATGGACACGCTGATGGCGAACTGCCGCGAGTTCGGCATCCCCTGCTTCGGGATGGGCGACCCGCGCCAGGGCATCGTGCACATCATCGGCCCCGAGCTCGGCCTGACCCAGCCGGGCATGACCATCGTCTGCGGCGACTCCCACACCGCCACCCACGGCGCCTTCGGGGCGCTCGCCTTCGGGATCGGCACCAGCGAGGTCGAGCACGTGCTCGCCACCCAGACGCTGGTGCAGCGCCGGCCCCAGACCATGGAGGTGCGCATCGACGGCGTGCGGGGCTTCGGGGTGACCGCCAAGGACCTGATCCTCGGGGTCATCGGCGCCATCGGCGTCGACGGCGCGGTGGGCCACGTCATCGAGTACACCGGCGAGGCGATCCGCGCCCTCTCCATGGAGGGGCGGATGACGGTCTGCAACATGTCGATCGAGGGCGGCGCCCGCGCCGGGATGATCGCCCCCGACGACACCACCGCCGCCTACCTCGCCGAGCGGCCCGCGGTCCCCCGGGGCGCCGCCTGGGACGAGGCGGTGGCCGCCTGGCGCGACCTGCGCAGCGACGAGGGGGCGAGCTTCGACCGCAGCCTCCGCCTCGACGCCGCGACGGTGGCGCCGCACGCCACCTGGGGCACCAACCCGGCCCAGGTGGCACCGATCTCCGGGGCCGTCCCCGACCCCGACCAGTGGGAGAACGCCAGCGACCGCGTCGCGGTGCGCCGCTCGCTCGAGTACATGGGCCTGGTGGCGGGGACGCCGCTGCGCGGGATCGCCATCGACCGGGTCTTCATCGGCTCCTGCACCAATGGGCGCATCGAGGACCTGCGCGCCGCCGCCGCGGTGGTGCGCGGCCGCCGGGTCGCCTCCTCGGTGCGGGCCATGGTCGTGCCGGGGTCGATGCGGGTGAAGCGGCAGGCCGAGGCCGAGGGGCTCGACCAGCTCTTCCGCGACGCCGGCTTCGAGTGGCGCCAGCCGGGCTGCTCGATGTGCCTGGGGATGAACCCCGACGTGCTGGCCGAGGGTGAGCGCTGCGCCTCCACCTCGAATCGCAACTTCGAGGGCAGGCAGGGCAAGGGGGGCCGCACCCACCTGCTCAGCCCGGAGATGGCCGCCGCTGCCGCCATCGCCGGCCACCTCACCGACGTGCGCGAGCTCGGTCCCACCGGGACCGGTGCGGTGGCCTAGCCGTGGAGCCGTTCACCCGGTTCGCCGGCGTCGCCGCCCCGCTCGACCGCCCCAACGTCGACACCGACCAGATCATCCCCAAGCAGTTCCTGAAGCGGATCGAGCGCAGCGGCTACGGGCCCTTCCTCTTCTACGACTGGCGCTACCGGGGCGACGGGGTCACCGAGAACCACGACTTCGAGCTCAACCGCCCGCCCTGGCGGCATGCCCCCGTGCTGCTCGCCGGCCGCAACTTCGGCTGCGGCTCGTCCCGCGAGCACGCCGCCTGGGCGCTCGAGGACTACGGGGTGCGCGCGGTGATCGCGCCCTCCTTCAGCGACATCTTCCGCAGCAACGCGCTGAAGATCGGGCTGCTGCCGGTCCAGCTCCCCGAGGAGGTGGTGGCCCGCTGGATGGACCTGGCCCGCGAGGAGCCGGGAATGGAGGCCACGGTGGACCTCGAGCGCGGATACGTCGAGTTCAACGGGGAGCGGCGTGCCATCGAGCTCGACGACGACGCCCGCGAGCGCCTGCTCGGAGGCCTCGACGACGTCGCCCTCAGCCTGCGCCTCGCCGACGCCATCACCGGCTTCGAGGCGCAGCGGCCCGCCCGCCTGCCCACCACCGCCGGTCTCGGCGGCTGAGGGACCGCCCGGCGCCCCGGCTCAGGCGGCGGTGCGGGGCTTGGTGGTGCGGCGGGCGCGGCGCAGCATGGCGCCGGCGGCGACCCGGTCCTCCTCCGCCTCGGCGGCCTCGAGCGCCTGGGCGAAGTCGTCGTGGTGGCGCAGCCAGTAGTAGAGGGTCTGACGGGAGACTCCGCAGCGCTCCGCCGCCGCGGTGCGCGAGTAGCCCTCGCGGAGCAGGCGACAGAGGGCGGCGCGCACCGCCGGGGTCATCTTCTTGGGGTGCTGGTGTCCGAGGCGGCCGCGGCGCCGGGCCTCGTCGCCCAGCAGCGAGGCCACCACCTCACCGACCCCGCATCCCTGGTCGGCGGCCAGCGTGCGGAGGAAGTCGGCAAGGTCATGGGGAAGCGCGACCCGCAGTGTCTCGGTCCGAACCGGTTCGGCGATGGTCATCGGCATCTCTCGACTGACCTCCTGCTCCCTGCCCGCCAGACCGAATCGTCGCACACCACGCGCCCCTCTTGGAGCGTTTGAACTGCTTCGCAACTATTATTGACAGTTGTTGACGTCGGCCGTACCCTGCGCTCACCCTGTCGAACGTCACAGCGTCGCTGGGGTTTCGCATCGGGCGCGACTCGCCCGGTCGGACCAGCGGCCCCGATCACGCGGAAGGGATGGGCGATGAGGCGGGAGACCTGGAGCGTCGTCGCCATGGCGGCGTTCACCGTCCTTGCGATTCCCGGGCAGATGCTGCTCGGCGCCGTCTCCGAGCCGTC
The DNA here is from genome assembly GCA_028287625.1 of Chloroflexota bacterium. Classification (GTDB taxonomy): domain Bacteria; phylum Chloroflexota; class Dormibacteria; order Aeolococcales; family Aeolococcaceae; genus CF-96. The sequence goes on from JAQBPH010000003.1 coordinate 4,205, forward strand.
CCGCGTCGCGCCGCCCGGCCTCGACACCCCCGCGGTCCGCCGGATCTACGCCGCCCTCCCGCTCGCCTTCGAAGCGAACCAGGGCCAGGTGGGGCCCGACGCCGGCTTCGTCGCGCGGGGGAGCGGCTACGCCTTCCTGGTCGGCGCCCGGGGGGCCACCCTCGGGTTCACCGCGGGGGCGCGCCGGGGACGGTCGGAGCCGCGGCCGGCCGCGACGGCTCCTGCGCTCGAGGTGATGCGCATCGAGCTGATCGGCGCCGACGCCCATGCGCCGGTCAGGCTCGGCGCGCCCGCCGGCACCACCGGCTCGTTCCTCGGCAGCGACACCACCCACTGGCGCACCGCCGTCCCCGACTACACCCGCATCGAGTACCGGGGCGTCTACCCGGGCATCGACCTCGTCTACCACGGCCTCCAGGGCAGTCTCGAATACGACTTCGTGGTCGCCCCGGGCGCCGACCCCCAGCAGATCCGGCTGCGCGTCGACGGCGCCCCGTCGTCGCTCGGCAGCGCCGGTGAGGTGGCGCTGGCCCTCCCCGGCGGCATCGCGGTCCAGCATCCGCCCACCGCCTTCCAGTCTCCGCAGGCGTCACCGCCGGCGCGGCCGCACCCCACCGCGACCGCACGACCGGCGCGGCCGCTGCCGGCCGGGCCCCGCCTCCCGGGCGCATCGTCCACGCCGGCGCCGGTGCCGGTGCCGGTGAGCAGCGGGTACGTGCCCGGACGCGGCGGTGAGCTGCACCTCGGCCTCGGCGCCTACGATCGCTCCCGCCCGCTGATCATCGACCCGGTGGTGACCTGGTCGCCGGCGATCGGCGGCGGCCTCGACGACAGCTTCGTCGCCACCGTGGACCGGGCGGGGGGCGCCTACGTCGTCACCGGCACCCCCTCTCCCGCCGCAGCCGGTGGCGGGCCGGTCACCACCGACGTGGCGGTGCTCAAGCTCGACCGCGCCGGCCGGGTCGTCTACCGCACCTTCCTCGGCGGCGACGGCATCGGGGGACCCTCGGCGGTCACCGTCGACGACACCGGGGCCCTGGAGATCTCCGGGGCGGCCCTGCCCGCGACGGGCTCGGCGCTGCTCGCCGACGGGTCGGGACGCCGCTTCACCATGCGGGTCGACCCCCGCGGCCTGCCCCTGCCGCAGACCGGCGCGGCGTCGGGCTGACGCCGGCGGCCCGCGCGGGGCTGGTGCCGTCTGCTCACGGCGTCCCGCCCGGGCGGGACGCTATGGTGGGTCGCCCCATCCCGACCCAGAGCGGAGCCCCACATGGATCCCCGTCACCACAGCCGCGTCCTCCTGGACGGTCCCGACCGCGCCGCCGCACGGGCCATGCTCAAGGGCACCGGCTACAGCGACGCCGACCTGCGCCAGCCGCTGGTGGGCATCGCCAACACCTGGGTCGAGACCATGCCCTGCAACCTCGACCTGCGCCGCCTCGCCGAGCACGTCAAGCGCGGGGTGCGCGCCGCGGGGGGCACGCCGATGGAGTTCAATACCATCGCGGTGAGCGACGGCGTGACCATGGGCACCGAGGGGATGAAGGCCTCCCTGGTCAGCCGCGAGATCATCGCCGACTCGGTCGAGCTGCTCGGCCGCGGCCACTTCTTCGACGCGATGGTCTGCCTGGTCGGCTGCGACAAGACCATCCCCGGCGCCGCCATGGGGCTGCTGCGGCTGGACGTCCCCGGGCTGATCCTCTACGGCGGCTCCATCGCCCAGGGGCGGTTCCGCGGCCGCGACGTCGATGTCAAGGACGTCTTCGAGGCGATCGGGGCGCTCGAGGCGGGGCGCATCACGGAGACCGACCTGCGCGAGCTCGAGGACGTCGCCTGTCCCGGGGCCGGCGCCTGCGGCAGCCAGTACACCGCGAACACCATGGCCCTGGTGATGGAGTTCATCGGCCTCTCGCCGATGGGCTCGGCGAGCGTCGCCGCCCTCGACCCCGCCAAGCCGGCGGTCGGCGAGGCGGCCGGCCGCCTGGTGATGGAGATGCTCC
>JAQBPH010000033.1:0-4761 GCA_028287625.1 Chloroflexota bacterium
CATCACGGCCTTCGCGGTGGCGCCTCGCTGCGCCGCCCTCTCCGCGGAGCCTGCGGTTTTCAGGAGCAACGCTCGCGTTGCTCGCGTGGTGCCTCGGCCGGTGGCTGCGCAAATAGCGATCGCGAAGCGAGCGCCGCCGGCGAGTGCCGGCGAGTAAGAACCGGCGGCAGAGCGGGCCCCCGCGAATCTCAACCGGCGGCAGAACTGCCGGGACCTCTACCGGCGGCAGAGCGGGCGTCCGCGAATCTCAACCGGCGACAGAACTGCCGGGCATCTCCCGACTAGCCCTCCGGCCGGCCCCGGAACGGCTCGCGGAAGGCGGTCTGCTCGGCGACGAAGACCAGGTCGATGTCGCGGACCGGGCCGTTGCGGTTCTTGGCGACGATCAGCTCGGTGACGGAGCGGTCGACCTCCTGGTCGTGCATCCCCTTGCGGTAGAGGAACAGCACGATGTCGGCGTCCTGCTCGATGGAGCCGGAGTCGCGCAGGTCGCTGAGCTGCGGCTTGCGGTCGGTGCGGCGCTCGGACTCGCGGGAGAGCTGTGAGAGCGCGAGCACCGGGGTCTGGAGCTCCTTGGCGATCGACTTCAGCCCCGAGGAGATGTCCGACACCTCCTGCACCCGCGACTCCTGGCGGCCGCCGCGCATCAACTGGAGGTAGTCCACCACGATCAGCTTGATGCCGTACTGCGCCTTCATCCGGCGCGACCGGCTGCGCAGCGCGTTGATCGAGAGCGCCGGGGTGTCGTCGATGTAGAGGTCCGCTTGGGTGAGCCGGTCCATCGCCTGGGCGATGCGCGAGAACACCGCGGCGTCGGCCTGCCCGGTCTTGAGCAGGAAGGAGTCGACCTTCGCCTCGCTGCAGAGCAGGCGCTGCACCAGCGACTCCTTCGACATCTCCAGCGAGAAGATGCAGGTGGGCTGGCGGGCGAGCACCGAGGCGTTGCGGGCGACGTTGAGGGCGAAGGCGGTCTTGCCCACCGAGGGACGGGCGGCGAGGATGATCAGCTCGCTCGGCTGCAGCCCCTGGGTGACCTGGTCGAGCTCGCTGAAGTTGGTCGGGACCCCGGTCACGAACTGGCGCTTGCCGAGCAGCGTCTCGAGCTGGGTCCAGGTGTCCTTGAGCACGGGTGCCACGTGGGTGGCCTCGGTGACCCGGCGCTGGTCGGCGAGCCCGTAGACGCGCTGCTCGGCGCGGTCGACCGCCTCGGTGGCGCTCAGCGACTCGTCGAAGCCGAGCGTGGCCAGCTCGCCCCCGGCGATGATCAGCCGGCGCTTGAGCGCCTGCTCGTAGACGATGTCGGCCCAGTGCTGGATGCTCGCGGCGGTGAAGACGCTGGCGCTCAGCTCGGCCAGGTACTCGACGCCGCCGGCCTGGGAGAGCGCCCCGTTCCGCTCCAGCTGGGAGCGGAGCATGAGGGGGTCGATCGGCTGCCCCTGGTCGGCGAGGATCAGCGAGGCGCGGTAGATGTGACCGTGCCGCTCCGCGTAGAAGTCCTCGGGGACGAGCCGGTCGCGCACCATCGCCACCGCGTTGGGGTCGAGCATCAGCGCCCCCAGCACCGAGACCTCGGCCTCGTGGTCGTGGGGAAGCGTCCTCCCGACCGCGGGCGTCGAGGTGATCACGACCCCCCCTCCGCCGGCCCCCCCGGGTGGGGCGGTGGGATCACTTGGCGGCGACGACCACGCGCAGCGTCGCCGTCACCTCGGCGTGGAGGTTGAGGGTGACCTCGTGGGGGCCCAGCGAGCGGATCGGGGGCTCGACCTCGATCCTCCGCTTGTCGACGTCGATGCCCGCCTCGCGCTTGAGCTGCTGCGCGATGTCGGCGTTGGTCACCGAGCCGAAGAGGCGTCCGCCCTCGCCCGCCTTGGCGTAGAGGGTGACGGTGATCCGGCGCAGCCGGTTCTCGATCTCGCGGGCGTCGGTGAGCGCCTTCTCGGCCCTCCGCCGCGCCGCCTCCTCCCGCTGGCGGATCTGGTCGACGACCTTGTCGTCGGCGACCACGGCGAGGTGCTTGGGGAAGAGGTAGTTGCGAGCGAACCCCGGAGACACCTCCTTGACGTCGCCGGGCTTTGCAGTTCCCGTCACTTCCTGCAGGAACAGTACCTTCAACGTGTCACTCCGGAGGTCCGCTGGTCGGCGGGGGGTGAGCTGGTGGTGTCGGTCTCCCACGACCAGCGCCGGTGCGAGAACGCGGGGTCGCCGGCGGCGGAGGCGGGCAGGCCGGGGCCGCCCGCGTCGGTCTCGGCCTCGGCGCGGCGACGTTCGATGGGGAGGCGGCGGCTGAGGGCGACGGCGACGCGCCTCCCCGCCTCGACGTCCCTGTCGAAGCGGCTCTCGTGGCGGCGGATGGCGGCCTCGTGCTCGGCGACCACCGCGTCGGGGGCGGCCCCGATGAAGAGGCGGCTGGCGAGCAGGCTCAGGGCGATGATGTCCATCTCGCCGACCACCGGGATCCACGCCGGGAGGTTGATGTAGGGGGTGACGATGAGTCCCAGCGCGGCGCCCATGGCCGCCTTGTTGCGCACCGGCACCCGCGGGTCGAGCCAGAGGCAGTAGGCGAGCTTGAGATTGCGTGGGAGGTCGAGCAGGAGGCGCTTCAGGAAGCGCGCGCGGCCGAGCATGGGGGGCATATGGTACTCACCCGGGTCGTGGAGACTGCGCGGTCAGCTCTCCTCGAGCAGCTCGGGGCGGTCGTGCAGCCAGGCCTCGGCCGCGACGGCGTCGCCCGGCGGGATCTCCCCCTCGAGCACCGCCTCGGTCAGCGCGTGCAGCACCCGCCCCACCCACCGCCCCTGGCCGCGGCCGCCGAGCCGCATGATCGTCCCGCCGTCGAGGGGCGGGCCCATCCGGGAGACCCCGCCGTCCCGGTCGAGCCGCTCCATGCGCTCGGCGAGCTCGTCGATCGCCGCCGTGCCCGGGTAGGAGGAGGCCAGGGTGTCGGCGCGGGCGACGTCGAGCAGCGCCGCCCGCAGCGGTCCCGCGGCACGGATCAGGCGGCGCACCGCGGCGTCGCCGTGGGTGTCGTGCTGGTACTGGATGGGGCGGAGGTGGAGCCGCACCAGCGTGGCCACGTCGCGGATCTGGTCGCCGCTGAAGCGCAGCTTGGTGAGGACCCTCTCGGCCATCTCCGCGCCCACCTGGGGATGGTCGTGGAAGGTGTGGCGCCCGTCCTCGGCGATCGCGTGGGTGGGCGGCTTGCCGACGTCGTGGAGGAGCACCGCGAGCCGGGGGACCAGGTCGGGCGGCGCCAGGTCGAGGGCGTGCATGGTGTGGTCGAAGACGTCGTAGCAGTGGAAGCCGCTCTGCTCCACCCCCACCATCGCCTCCAGGTCGGGGAGGACCTGGGCGAGCAGGCCACCCTGGCGGAGCACCTCCATGCCGGCGCGGGGATGCGGCGAGGTGAGCAGCCGGGCGACCTCGTCGCGGATGCGCTCGGCGCTGAGGATGCGGGCCCGGGGGGCCTGCTCGCGCATCGCCTCCAGCACGCCGGCGGCGAGGCCGAAGCCCAGCTGGGCGACGAAGCGGGCACCGCGGAACATCCGCAGCGGGTCCTCGCCGAAGGTGTCGGCCGGGTCGAGTGGGGTGCGGAGCACCCCGGCGTGGAGGTCGGCGAGCCCGCGCCCGGTGACGTCGAGCACCCGGCCCCCGAAGTCCTGGGCGAGCGCGTTCACGGTGAAGTCGCGCCGCCGGATGTCCTCCTCCAGGGTGCCGGGCTCGACGGCCGGCTTCCGTGATTCGGGGTCGTAGCGCTCGCGGCGGGCGCGCACCGCCTCCACGATGAAGCCGTCGCCGCGCACCTGCACGGTGCCGAAGCGCTCGAACCGTTGTGGTCTGTTCCAGCTGAAACGATGCGACAGCTGCGTGAGCAGGTCGGCGGCGCCGTCCCCGACCACCAGCAGGTCGATGTCCTTGCTGACCCCCCGGCCGAGCAGGCGGTCGCGCACGAACCCGCCCACCAGGTACGCCTCCACGCCGAGCTCGGCGGCGGCGGTGCGCAGCCCGTCGAGGACCTCGTCGGTGTCCACCGCCGGCCTCACCACGCGCAGCTCAGCCACCGGCGAGCACCTCCCCGAGGCTCACCCGGTCGCCCCCGGCGGGCCGCTGCAGCAGCACCAGGGCGAGCACCGCGGCGGCGGCGGCGCAGAGGGCGGCGCCGAAGAAGACGGCGTGGAGCTCGTCGACCACCGCCGCGGTCGCCAGCCGGTCGTACGCGGGGCAGTGCGCCGGGGTCTGCGGGCAGAGGCGGACCGGCGACGGGAGGTGTGCCGAGGCGGCGTAGAAGCGGCGCAGCCCCACCGCGGTGAGCGCGGCCAGGCCGACCAGCATCCCCACCATCCGCGCCACCACCACCAGCGCCGAGGCGAGGCCGTGGAGCGAGCCGCGCACCGCCCCCAGCACCGCGGCGTTGACCGGGGCGATGGCGAGGCCGAAGCCGAGGCCGCAGAGCGCGAGCTCGAGGTCGGCGCCGCCGAGGGGGGTGTGCGATCCCAGCAGCACCGCGTGCTCGCCGAGGGTGCCCGCGGTCCAGCCGCCGAGCAGCAGGAACATGCCCGCGCTCAGCAGCATCCCGAACCCGGCGGTGACCCGGTGCGAGAGCCGCTCGCAGACCAGGCCGCCGAGCACCGCGCCCACCGGCACCGCCGCGAGGAAGCGCACCAGCACCAGCGCCGCCTGCACCTGCGAGTCGGGGAAGCGGGTCGCCCGGGCGAAGCGGGGCACGTCGACCAGCGCCGCCATCAGCGCCGCGCCGGCGCACAG
>JAQBPH010000034.1:0-5955 GCA_028287625.1 Chloroflexota bacterium
CCTCTCGAGACGACAGCCGCTCCGCCGCACCCGACGGCGCCAGCGCGGTGGCGGGCCGGTCCTCTGGATCGCCCTCCTGCTGCTTCCGCTCGCCGGGCTGGGCTGGGCCTCCGTGCCCGTCGACGGCCTCACCGTGACCCTGCCCCCAGCCCACCGCGCCGCCGGGTCCGGGCTGGCCTGGCTGCACACCGAGCGAGGGCGCATCGTGGACGATCGCGGCCGCACCGTGCTCCTTCGCGGCTTCAACAGCGACACCCTCCTCGAGGACCCGGTGCGCCACGCCTCCCTCGACGAGGACGACGCCGCGCTGATGCAGCGCGAGGGCTTCGACGTGGTGCGGCTGCCGCTGGCCTGGTCGCGGCTGGAGCCACGCCGGGGGGAGATCGACCGCGCCTACCTCGAGCAGGTGGCGGCGACCGTGTCCATGCTGGAGCGCCATGCCCTCCACGTGGTGCTGGAGATGCACTTCCTCGACTGGGGGCCGCGCTTCGGCGGCTCGGGCGCGCCGGCGTGGGCGGCGGTCCCGCTCGTGCCCGATGCCCAGTGGTGGCCCTGGGAGTCCTGGCGGAGGCACCTCTCCCCCGCGGTGAACGCGGCGGTCACCTACTTCTGGCTCTCACCCGACTGGCAGGCCGACTTCGCGATCGCCTGGCGGACGGTGGCCGGCCGGTTCCGCGACGACCCCGGCATCGCCGGCTACGACCTGGTCAACGAGCCCCATCCGCTCCCGCTGCCGCCGAGGATCTTCGAGGACCACTACCTCTGGCCGCTCTACGCGCGGACCGTGGCGGCGATCGGCGCCGTCGACCCCAACCACCTGTTCATCGTCGAGGGCACGCTCTTCGGCGACCTGCCCACCACCGTCCGGCCGCTCCGCGTCCGCGACCTCGTCTACTCGCCCCACCTCTACACCGGGGCGCTGGTGCCCCCGGCGTTCGACGGCGACCGCGGCCCGGTCGAGCGGCGCATCGCCGGGCAGGCGGCCGAGGCCGCCGCGGTGCCGGCGCCGATGTGGACCGGCGAGCTCGGCATCGACCATCACCAGGCCCACGCCGCCGCCTGGGCCGACGCCGCCCTCGACGCCTACGACGACCGCGGCACCGGCTGGGCCTGGTGGCAGTGGCGGGAGAGCCCCTCGTGGGGCATCCGCGACTCCGCCGGCGGCTTCGTCGACCGGGAGTACCTGCGCCACCTCGCCCGTCCCTACGCGGTCGCGGCTCCTGCCGGGGTGCGCGGCGGGCGCGGCGACGGGCTGCGCGGACACCTCGCGCTCGTGGTCGCCGCCGGGCATGGCGAGGGCGCGGTGGAGCTCGCCTGGCCCGCCGTCACCCTGGGGACGCCGCGGGTGAGCGGCGACTGCGTCGGCGGCTCCACGTGGGATCCGGCGTCGGCCCGGGTGACCATCACGCTGCTCGCCGGGCGGGGGTGCACCGTCGATCTCGGGACGGCCTGATCTCTCCTGGACGGTACCGTGTTTGGTGACGCCGCATAATGCAGGCAATGACCGCGTCCTCCAGGAGATGATGTGAGCGCCGCTCACACCGAAGACGCCGCCCCAGAGCCGATGCACGACGCCTGGACCCGGTGCTACCTCGCCCAGGGAGCGGTGCAGGAGCACCTCCAGTCCAGCACCGGCACCGCCGACTTCTTCGGACGCCTGACCGCCACCATCGCCCGCCTGGTCGGCGCCCGGCGGGTCGTCTTCGCCCGGCTCGACCCGTCGGGCCGGTCCCTCCGCCCCGAGGCGGACGCCCACGGCTTCAGCGCCGAGGAGCTGGCGGGGATGGGCAGCATCGCCTGCGAGCGCGGCGGCCGCGACCTGGCCAGCCGGATCATCTACGCGAACGACTGCTTCCATGCCGCCACCGACACCGCCCATCCCGACATGGCCCCCTTCGCCGATCTGGTGCGCACGCTCGGGGTGAGCGACGCCATCGCCGTCTGCTGGCGAGCGGGGAACAGCCCGCTGGGCACGCTCACCGCGCTCGACTCGCAGCGGGGCGGCTTCACCGCCGACGACGTCCGGGTGCTGCGCAGCGCCGCGCAGGCGGCGGGCTCGGTATGGCGGCACCAGCAGGCCGAGGCCGAGCTCGCCCGCCTCTACGAGGAGGCCCGCGACGCCAACCGCGCCATGGACGGCTTCGTGAGCATGATCGTCCACGAGCTTCGCGGGCCGCTGACGGTGATCGGCGGCTACGCGGGAATGATCGCCCGGGGCGAGCTCGGCGAGCCCCCCCGGGAGTGGACCCGGCCGCTCCGCTTCCTCGTCGAGAACGCCGGCCGGATGAACCGGCTGGTCGACGACCTGCTCCTCGCCGCCCGGCTGCGCGCCGGCCACCATCCCCCCGCCCCCCGCCTCGTCGACCTGCGCGAGGCGGTGACCGCCGCCGTCGCCCGGGCCACCGCCCGCGCCGAGCTCACCGGCGCCGTGCTCGGCTGCATCCTGCCGGACCGTCCCGCCAGCGTGCTCGCCGACCCCGAGCACGTCGGGCTGATCCTCGACAACCTGCTCGCCAACGCCGTCACCTACGGCGGCACCTCGGTGACGATGGAGGTCGCGGCCGAAGACGGCGCGGCCACCGTCTCGGTGAGCGACAACGGCCGGGGCATCGCCGACGAGATGCACGAGCGGGTCTTCGAACGCTTCGTCCGCGCCGAGGGCCCCGGCGCCCCGCCGGGCACCGGGCTCGGCCTCTACATCGGCCGCGAGCTCGCCACCCAGCTCGGGGGAAGCCTGCGGCTGGTCGCCACCGAGCCGGAGGTCGGCAGCACCTTCACGCTCCGGCTGCCGCTGGCCGGCGGGACCGGGGAGGCGCCGGCCGCGCCCTGACGCCCCGGGTGCTTACCGAGACGCCCCCCGCTGTGGTTGGCTGTCGCCGATGCCGAATCGTCGCCTGGGTGCCGGGACGGGTCCCGGCCTCGCGGTCGCCGTGGCCCGGCGCTACTGGACTGCGGGCGGGCCGAACTGGGCGGCCGCCGTGGGACTGCGGCTGCTGCTCGCCCTGCTCCCCATCGCCGTGCTCGCCGGGCTGGTCATCCAGGCGGTGCTGCCCCAGCCCGCGGCACCGGCGACCACCCCGGCACGGCTGGGCGCGCGCGGCGGCACCCGGATCCTCCAGAGCGACGAGTCGCTCACCGGGCTCCTCTCCGGGCTCATCGGCAACCTGCACCAGCCCGGCCACACCCTCGGCATCCTCTCCGTGCTCGGGCTGCTCTGGATCGGCAGCGGCCTCTTCGCATGCCTGGAGAGCGCCACCGCCGTCATCTACGGCAGCCCGGGGCGCAGCTACCTGCGCCAGCGCGCCCTCGGCATCGCCCTGGTGCTCGCCTTCGCGGCGGTGGTGGTGGCGGGCGTCCTGTCCTCGGTGCTGCTCTTCCCGCTCGGCTCGGCGGTGCAGCGCACCGGGGTGATGGGACGGGCGGCGGTGAACGCCCGGCTCACCTTGCAGCCGGTCGCCGGGGTGCTCATCGGCGTCGCCCTGTTCACGCTCGTCTTCCGCGTGCTCCCCAGGTGCCCGCAGCGCTGGACGGACGTGCTCCCCGGCGTGGTGCTCGCCGCCGCCGGGAACGCACTGCTCAACCTCATCTGGCCGGTCTACCTGCGCTACGCGGCGTCGACGCTCACGGTCAGCTACCTCGTCTTCGGCTTCGTCGTCGCCATCGCCACCTATGTCTCGCTGCTCGCCCAGCTGGTGGTGCTCGCGATCACCCTCAACGCCACCCTGCGCGCCCGCCGCCTCGCACGCATCCAGGCGGGCGCGGCCCTCCCCGCGGTGGCAGGCTGACAGCGGTCATTACAACTCTCTTACGGCCGCGCGCGCAGGTTTCGGCGGGTGAGCCGCGTCACATCTGTCGGCGCCCGGTTGAGAGGGGGGGTGGACAGCCCCGGCGCCAGGGAGGAAGGGCGCGATGAATGCTCCCCTCACGGATCCGCGGTGCCTGCGCCCGACCGCCCCCGTCGACGCCGCCCCCCCATCCTCGCGGTGATGGCAGCCGCCCCCGGCGGCGCCACCGGTGAGCCGCTCCGGGACGACGACGTCGGGCTGCTCCACGCCTACCGCCGCGGTGACGTCCGCGGCTTCGAGCGCCTGTTCGGCCGCCACCACGACCGGCTCCGCGCCCTCGCGGTGCGTTTCCTCCGCGACCCCGCCGAGGCCGAGGACGTCGTCCAGGAGGCCTTCCTGCGGCTGCTGCGCATCGCGGACGGTGTCGACGATGGCTTCAACGTCATGGCCTGGCTGCATCGCGTGGCCACCAACATCTGCCTCAGCAAGCTGCGCGGCGCCCGCCGGGTGCATCTCGTCGACATGACCGGCGAGACCATGCAGGCGGAGGAGGACCGCCGGCGCGCCGGGCAGCCCGAGGCGGCCTACGAGATCACGTACGCGCGCGAGATCTTCGGCCGGGTGGCCCGCCGCCTGCCCCCTCAGCAGCGGGTCTGCCTGGTGCTGCGTGAGGTCGAGGGGCTGTCCTACCGCGACATCGCCAACCGCCTGTCGGTGAGCTCGGGCTCGATCGAGTCGCTGCTCTTCCGGGCGCGGCGCCGCTTCCGCGAGGAGTACCTCCGCCTCGAGGGCGACGAGCCCAGCCGGTGCGCGATGACCAGGCACCTGCTCGAGGTCATCGGCCGCTCGCGGCTGAGCGTGCGGAGCGAGCGGGTCGTCGCGCTGCACCTGACCGAGTGCGCCGCCTGCCGTGCCCGCGCCCGCGTGGCAGGCAGGCCGGCGCCGCGGCGGCGGTCCGCGGCATCCTCGTGACCGGGCCGGAGGGACCCACCACCTCGTCGATGTACATTTTGATACCCGTGGTGTAGGCTTCAATCAGGAGAGGTGGGGAGGATCCGTCCGAGGCTCCCGCCCACCCTCTCGACGTGAGCTGACTGAGGAGGTCGCGGCGTGCTGAGCGCTCCCACCCCACCCGTCGTGGGCACCCCGACCGGCGCGTGCGCCTGTCCACAATGCCTCGCCTCCTGGGACGAGGAGGTGACCCGGGCGTCCAGCTGGCTGGGTGCGGGGTCGCAGCTGGAGGGCCTGTGCGACTGCGGGTCCTACCTGGTCTGGGAGCGGCGGCCCCGCGGCAGCTGGACGCTGGCCAGCTGGGCGCCGCCGAACCGCACGGCCTCCTGACCGCCCGGCGTCCTCATGCGGAGTGCCGCAGGGTCACGCTGATCCGCGGCCCGGCGGACGCCACCTTGGGGATGGTGTGCTGCCAGCGGCGCTGGCTGGTCCCTCCCATGACGACGAGGTCGCCGTGCTGGGGGTCGAGGGTGAGCCGCGTCGCACCGCCGCGCGGGCGCAGCAGGAAGCGCCGCGGATGGCCGAGAGAGACGATCGCGACCAGCGGGTCGACGACGGTCCGCGCGATCCGGTCGCCGTGCCACGCCACGCTGTCGCGCCCGTCCCGGTAGAGGTTGGCGCTGACCGAGTCGAAGGGTCGCCGGTACTGCTCCACCAGCGCGGCGCGGATGTCCTCGAGGACGGGCGGAAGGTCCACCTCTCCCGGGAGGTAGGGGCAGCGCGCGACCAGTCGGGGGGTGGCGATGGTGCGCCCGTAGAGCTCCTGCTCGGTCTCCTGCCACGGCGCCGCCTCGAGCAGCCACGCGAACATCTCGTCGGCGTGCTCCAGCCAGCCGGGGACGTGGTCGACCCAGGCGGTGGCATCGAGCTGGTGACGCACCAGCCCGCGGAAGTCGTGATCCACTCGGGGCGCGCCGGACTCCTCGAAGAGCGACGTCTGCCACACGAGCCGGGGAGCCTCGGGCATGACTGTTCGAGGGTACCCCGCGGCCGCCGGCGTCACTCCTCGAACGGGTCGGGCATAGACTGCTCCACCGATGCCCGACCCCGACCTGAGCCTCACCCGCCGCACCGCCGGCGCCCCGGCGCGGCTGGCCGACGCCCACCGCTGGAAGGACCTCGCCGAGGACAGCACCCGCGGCTGGTTCGACCTGCGCAG
>JAQBPH010000050.1:0-11295 GCA_028287625.1 Chloroflexota bacterium
GCATCCGCCCCATCCGTCCGGCGGACGGCCCCGCCCTCGCCGCCTTCCACGACAGCCTCTCGGAGGAGACGTCGTACCGCCGCTTCTTCGCCTGCAAGCCCCACCTCAGCAGGCACGAGGTCGAGCACTTCACCACCGTCGACTACCGCGACCGCATGGCCTTCGTCGCCGTCCTCGGCGCGGCGCTCATCGGCGTCGCCCGCTACGAGCGCACTCCCGGCACCGACGAGGCGGAGGTCGCCCTCGTGGTCGCCGACGCCCACCAGGGCCGGGGCCTCGGCAGCCTCTTCCTCGAGTACCTCGCCGCCGCCGCCGGCGAGCGGGGGATCACCCACCTCATCGCCGAGACGCTGTCCACAAACCGCCAGATGCTGGCCGTCCTCCGCGCCAGCGGCTATCCCGAGGTCATCGCCCACCAGCAGGGCGAGGACACCGTCACCCTGGACATCCGGACACCCGCCCGGCCGGCTCCCCGCTGACCGTCTCGCCCTCAGGCCCCGGGGGCGCTATCCTCGGCGGGATGGTCCAGTCCGCGGACCGGAGCGTCAGGCTCCTCGAGACGGGGATGGCGCTCGCCTCCGAGCAGTCGCTCCCCGTCCTGCTCCAGCGCCTCGTCGAGCTCGCGGTCGAGCTCACCGGTGCCCGCTACGGCGCCCTCGGAGTGATCGGGCCCGACGGCGACCTCGAGGACTTCCTCACCACCGGGATCACCGAGGAGGAGCGAGCGGCCATCGGCCCGCTGCCGCGCGGCCGCGGGCTGCTCGGCGTCCTCATCGACGACGCCCGGCCGCTCCGCCTCGACGGGATCTCGCGTGACCCCCGCTCCGTGGGCTTCCCCCCCAATCACCCGCCGATGCACTCCTTCCTCGGCGCCCCGGTGCGTGCCCGCGGCCTGGTCTTCGGCAACCTCTACCTCACCGAGAAGCGCGGGGCCTCGGACTTCACCGCGGAGGACGAGGAGGCGCTGGTGACCCTCGCCACCCAGGCGGGCATCGCCGTCTCCAACGCCCGGCTCCACGAGGAGACGCGGCTGCGCCAGCGATGGCTCGACGCGGCGCGCGAGACCACCGGCGCGATCCTCGAGGGCGCCGAGCGCGACGGCGTGCTCCGCCTCGTCGCCCGCTCGGCGCGCGAGCTGGTGGATGCCGACCTCGCCACCATCGTGACCCCCGGTGCGGTGGGCGAGGATATGCGCATCACCGTCGCCGACGGCCTCCACGCCGGCGACCTCGAGGGGATGCGGGTGCCGTCGAGCTCGCTGTCCGGGGAGGTGATCCGCACCGGCGCCACCCTCGTCGTCGACGACGCCGTGAGTGACCCCCGCTCCTACCAGCCGATGGTCGGCTCGGCGGAGATGGGGCCCGGCATCTTCGTACCGCTCTCGGTGCGCGGGGTCGCATTCGGCACCCTGGCGGTCGCCAACCAGGCGCGCGGCCGGACCTTCAGGGCCGACGAGGTGCGCATCGTGGAGAGCTTCGCCGACCAGGCGGCGCTCGGCCTCGAGTACATCCGGGCGCAGCGCGAGCTTCACCGGCTCTCGCTGCTCGAGGACCGCGAGCGCATCGCCAGGGACCTCCACGACGGGGTCATCCAGGCACTGTTCGCGGTGGGGCTCAGCCTCCAGGGCACCGCCGCCATCGTGGTCGAGAACCGCGTCGGCGAGCGCCTCCAGGACGCCGTGAACGAGATCGACCGGGTGATCGGCGACCTGCGAAGCTACATCTTCGGCCTGCGGCCGCAGGTCCTCTCCGCCAACCGCGGCATCGGAGAGGCGCTCGACCAGATCGCCCACGAGTTCCAGGCGACCTCCGGCGTCACCACCGTCGTCGAGCTCGACGAGAGCCTGGAGGGCCCGCTGGCGGCGAACGCCGTCGACCTCGTCCAGCTCAGCCGCGAGGCGCTCTCCAACGTGGGCCGCCACGCCGCCGCCCAGACCTGCCGGGTCAGCCTGCGCCGCCAGGGTGGCACCGCGCGGCTGGAGATCGACGACGACGGCACCGGCTTCGACGTGGCCGCCGCGGGAGCGCGGGGCGGCATGGGCCTGGGCAACCTGCGCAGCCGCGCGGCGTCGATCGGCGGCGCGGTGGAGATCACGAGCGTCCCCGGCGAGGGCACCACGGTGCGGATCTCGCTCCCGCTCTGATCGGGGGACCGGCCGCCGTCTGGGTTACAGTACTGTCATGGAGGCCGGTCGGCGCATCCGCATCGTCCTCTGTGACGACCACGAGCTGGTGCGCCGCGGGCTGAGCAGCCTGCTCCACGCGGTGCCGGGCTACGAGGTGGTCGGCGAGGCGGGAGACGCCGACGAGGCGGTGACCGCCGTCGACGAGCTCCATCCCGACGTGGTGGTGATGGACGTGCGCCTTCCCACCCGGTCGGGGATCGAGGCCTGCCGGGACATCCGCTCCGCGCACCCCGACACCCGGGTCCTGATGCTCACCTCCTACGCCGACGACGAGGCGCTGTTCAGCTCGATCATGGCGGGCGCCTCAGGGTTCGTCCTCAAGCAGATGCGCGGCGCCGACCTGGTGGGCGCCATCCGCGAGGTGGCCGCGGGCCGCTCGCTGCTCGACCCCAAGGTGACCGCCCGCGTGCTCGCCCGGCTGCGCGGCGACGGCTCCGGGGGCCCCGGTGCCGGCGACCTCACCGAGCGGGAGGGGACGATCCTCGACCTCGTCGCCGAGGGGCTCACCAACCGCCAGATCGCCGAGACCGTGCACCTCGCCGAGAAGACGGTGAAGAACTACGTCTCCAACATCCTCATGAAGCTCGGGCTCTCCCGGCGCGCCGAGGTGGCCGCCTACATGGCCCGCAGGCGCAGCCGCGAGAGCTGGGAGTAGCCGGGCACGACGTCCCTCCGGTGGGACCGCCTGCTCCGGCCCTGCCTCCAGGGCCGCGGCAACCCCCTCCAGGAAGGACCGGACGCTCGCCTGGACGACGCGATGGACCACGCGCCGGTCGAGGCGCAGGCCGAGCTCCGCGACCGGAGGCTCGTAGCGCCCCATCAGGGTGAGCTGGGTCTCGCGCTCCCCGACCGGCGTCACCTCCAGGTCGGCCCACAGGACGGGGAAGCTGGAACTCTGCCCCTCGGACCGCCACGTGATGGGGAGGACGACGGCGTCGCCCCGGTCCAGGGCCGGTCCGACGGACACGCGCGTCGTCCCGCCGAGCACGGCGGCGACACCGCCGGGCGCTCCGATGCGAGGGCGGAGCCGCTCCCCGTCATCCCGGGCCCGCGCGGCGATCGCCGTCACCCAGCCGTCCGCGCCGGCCAGGAGGCGGCTGCGCACCGCGGCGACGGGAGCGTCGACGTAGGCGAAATCCTGGATCAGCACGGTCGCAATCCCCGGCTACTGGACGACGAGGGCGGTCACCATGCCGTACATGCCCTGGTCGGTCTCGGCATGGCTGAGGATGTGGCAGTGCCACGCCCACGCGCCGACCTGGTCCGCATGGATGAGCACGGTGTAGCGCTCACCCGGAGCAACCGTGACCGTGTCCTCCATCCGGGGGCTGGCCAGCGCGTAGCCGTCCTTGGCGATGACCAGCTGGCCGGGACCGTGGAGATGGATGGGGTGGATCATCTGCCCGGCGTTGAAGTAGTTGACGACGATGTACTCGCCCAGGTGGGCCACGATCGGGGCGGTCGCAGGGAACGACTTGCCGTTGAAGCTCATGCCGATCGGCCCGGAGTCCAGCAGCACGAAGGGCAGCTCCTGCGACACCGTGACGCCGGTGGGCAACGGCTCCTCGCCGACGAGGAAGGCTCCCATGAGGCCGTCGGTGAGCTGCTTCAGGGTGTCGTAGTGGGAGTGGTACATCCCGACGCCCACCGCGGTCGGGGTGACGTCGTAGCTGTACGTCTCGCCGGGCTTGATCGCCGCCTGGGTGATGCCGGGCACGCCGTCCATGCCGTTCGGCACGCCGTGCACGCCATGGAGGTGGACCGCGGTCGACTCGGGCAGCCTGTTGGTCACCACCATCCGGACGTGGTCGCCGACGTTGACGTGGATGGTGGGCCCGGGGAAGGTGCCGTTGTAGGTCCACGCCTGCACCGTCCTGGTGGCGTCGATCTGCCAGCTCGTCACCTGGGCGGTGATGTCGAACTCCTTGATCCCTCCGGCCAGGATGGTGGGCTGGAGCGGCTGGCCGCCGGTGCCGGTGGTCGTCACCGGGAAGGACCTCATCTGCGCGGTCATGGCCGCGTCCATCCGGTCGACGTTCATCGCCGTCGATCCACTCCCCATGTTCATCGAGGTGGCGCCCGCCGGGGCGACCGGCTGCGCGCCGGTCGCGGTGGTGTCCGAGGCCAGGGGCGGCGGACCGTAGCCGCAGGCGGCGCCGCCGAGCCCGAGGAGGACGGTCGCCAGCCCGGCGGTGATCGGCCGCCCGAGAGTTGCGGTCCTCATGTGCTGTCTCCAATGCATCGCGCGGCGCGGTCAGATCCGTCCGCCTCAGCATCGGTCGGTGCGCCGCATGGCGACAGGGCTCGTCGTCACCACGTCGCAGGGCCATTGGTCCCGAGGTCGCAGGGCTGACCGGACGTCAGCAGGCGACGCCCCTCACGGGTCCCGCCTCACCAGGAGCACGGACACCGCCTCGACGCGATCGGCGATGTAGCTGTTGCGAAGGCCGCGCACCTCCTCGGCCAGCTGGGGCAGGTGCTCGTGGCGCAGCTGCGGAGCGTCGCGGAACCGGCTGATCCACCGTCCGAAGAGGTCCTCGATCTCCGCCTCGCACAGCACCTGGACGGCCCGGCTCGGCAGCTGGCGGCGGATGAGGTCGACGCGCGTCTCCTGGCGACGCACCAGGCGCCCCTCCAGCTCGTCGAGGGGGCGATCACCGTGGGTCACGATGATCTCGGCGACGTCGTCGACCGCAATGCCGGCGATCAGGCCGACGACGTCGAGGACGCTGACATCAGGGTGCTGCGGCTCAGCTGCCATGGCCTCACCTCCTGTCACCTTCACCAGTCGGTCCACACGCTACACCGAGGCAGCTTGCGGTCATCATTACATTTCTGTTAGGCTCAGCCACCCAGGGCCGCTCCTGGCGGGAGCGACCGACAAGCCCGAAACACTCCGAGCCGGATCTGCTCTTCAGTCGTATGAGAGGGCTCACCGGTCGGCTGGCATGGCCTTTTCCCCCATTCGGCCATGGTCAGCGGACCGACAGCTTGCGACGGAAGGCAGGCCCGGCTCCTTTCGTTCCGGGCGAGACGATTGTCTTTCCACAGCCTGATCCACAACACATTCACAGATCGTCTTCGGTACTCTGTGACCGCGAACTCGGACGATGTCGCGCACCGGTGGCGGTGACGGGCCCGTCCCTCCGTAGCTGCGCTCGTGGAGCGTCGCACACCTCTCATGCGGCGCTCCACTCCCCCAATCCGGACTCATCGTCGACGGTGATCCCGATGGCACGTCGACGGAGCTGGTGCGACACCGCGGACGGCGGGGTTCGCCGTGCCCCTACAAAGGAAAAGGGCCGGCGTCAGGCCGGCCCTTTTCGTTCAGAAACGATGTCGACCCGGCTCATGCGAGCCGGTATTCGGTGTGAGTACCGTGCTGTCGTGCGATCTGGCCCCAGACCATCCGCAGAGGGCTGATGACCCTCCACTCGCGTCCCCCAGTCCTGCGACTGTCGACTGGTGGCCGGGGCCTAGTCCTCACCTCGCCCACGGCGCAGGCGCTGCCAGACGGTTCGCGTCATGCTGGCGATCCCTCCGACGTATGGCCACTGGTTCTTTCACAGGATGACCCCTGCCACCGGTGGCGTCAAGGTCGTCCGGCCACCTGTTACATGTGACCGGCCACGGCGGGGAAAGGCTCCACCAGGTCGGCGAGAACCGCGGCGGTGCTCTCGCCGGGCTTCCGCGTCGCCCGAGCCACCGGCGGCCGGCCAGGCGGCTGACTGTCCGGTCAGTCGATCTCGGCCGGCGGTCCGCCCACGGGCAGGGCGTCGCCCACGATGTGGTGGGTGACTGGGGACACGACCAGGGACCCCCCGGATGCGATCACGCAGAGACGATGTGATCATGGCCCCCATATTTCATGCCACCGGAGTCCGTCGCTGATGGAGGTGCTGGAGATCTCGGACCCCGCGACGATCTGGCCTGAACCCCGGCTCTCGCTGGCTGCGAGGGAGGCGAAGCACGTACCCGGCTGGCCGACGCGCGCGCGCCTGCTGTCGCTGCTGCTGCGCCCGACAGCCCCACCCCTCGCGCTCGGGTTCCTGGTCGCCGCGTCGCTCCTCGTGGCGGAGACCCTCCTCGCCTATCCGCTCGAGCAGGTCGTACCCGTGGGTTCGGCGGGCATGCTCTACCTGCTGGGTGTGCTGGTGGTCTCGATGGGATGGGGCTTCCGGCTCGGGGGCGCGACCGCGCTGTTCAGCGCGGGGGCCCTCGACTACTTCCACATCCCGCCGCTCGGCACCCTCTTCGTCCCGGACAGCAGGCAATTGGTTGCGGTCCCGGTCTTCCTCGCCGTCGCGCTGCTGGTCGGCTCCATCACCGAGCTGGCTCGATCACGCGCCGTCGAGGCCGGCGAACGCCGGCTGGAGGCCGACCTGGCCGCCGAGCTGGCCCGCCTCATGATGGGCGCCGGCGGGCTGCGCCCGGCACTGGGTGCGGCATCGCGGCACCTGGCGCAGGCGCTCGCGCTGCCGTCTGCGGCCATCGAGCTCGAGGCGGTCGCCGGAGACGGACGCCGCGCCGCCTTCCCGCTGAGGGACGGTGTCACGGTGCTGGGAACGCTCCTGGTCCCCGCCGATCTGCCCGAGCCCGTGCTGCGGCGTCTGAGGCTGCGGGTGGTGCCGTCGGTGCAGGCGCTGCTGCGTGCGGCACGGGACCGCGAGGCGATCAACGCCTCCCTGGAGGCGAGCCGCGAGGAGCTCCGCGCGCTCGCGGAGGAACAGGCGGCGCTGCGGCGGGTGGCCACGCTGGTCGCCCGCGGGGTCTCTCCGACCGAGGTGTTCGCGGCGGTGACGGTGGAGCTCGGCCGTCTCCTGGGCGTGCACGCCACGGCCCTGGTGCGCTACGAGCCCGACGGCACGGGCACCGTCGTCTCGGCCAGCAGCCAGCGGGGCGTCAGGGTCCCGGCCGGGGAGCGCTGCTCGCTCGAGGGCGAGAATGTCGCGTCCCGGGTGTGGCGCACCGGCCGTGCAGCCCGGATCGCCAGCTACGAGGATGCTCCCGGCTACCGCGCCGCGCGGATGCGTGAGCTGGGCATCCGCTCGGGGGTGGGCGCGCCGATCGTCGTCGAGGGCCGGCTCTGGGGCGCGGCCATCGCCCTCTCGGCGCGGCCCGAGCCCCCGCCACCCGACATCGAGGCGCGGATGGTCGACTTCATGGAGCTGGTCGCGACGGCGATCGCGAACGCCGACAGCCGCGCGGAGCTCACCGCATCCCGCGCCCGTATCGTGGCCGCCGCCGACGACGCCCGCCGCCGTCTCGAGCGCGACCTGCACGACGGCACCCAGCAGCGTCTCGTCTCGCTGGGCCTGCAGCTGCGGATGGCGGAGGCCTCGGTACCGTCCGACATGAATGCCCTCAAGGAGCAGCTGTCTCACACCGCGCACGGCCTGGCAGGCGCCTTCGAGGACCTGCGGGAGATCTCGCGGGGCATTCATCCGGCAATCCTGTCGAAGGGAGGGCTCGGCCCGGCGCTCAAGACGCTCGCCCGCCGCTCCTCCGTCGCGGTCCTGCTCGACGTGAGTCTCGACCGGCGGCTTCCAGAGAATGCAGAGGTGGCCGCGTACTACGTCGTGTCGGAAGCGCTCACGAATGTGGCCAAGCACGCACGGGCGTCCATGGTGCACGTCGGCGCCGAGGCCGCGGGCGCGAATCTCGAGCTCTCGATCCGGGACGACGGAGTCGGGGGAGCCGACCTGCGCAAGGGGTCTGGGCTGCTCGGCATCAGGGACCGGGTCGAGGCGCTCGGAGGCCACATGGAGATCGCGAGTCCCGCCGGAGTCGGGACGTCGCTGCTCGTCAGGATCCCGATCGAAGCGGGGGTCATCCCGGCGGCCTGTCAATCGGGTTGACACACGGCTGCGCCGCTCGCACGGTACCCGGCTGTCAGTACAACCAGGGTTCCTGCTCCTCCTCCTCCTCGGCGGTCCTGGGGCACCGGTGCAGCGTGACGAGGGCGCTCTCGCTCATCACCTCCGCGCACCCCTCGCACAGCTCCGGCGCAAGGCCGTCGAGACGGGCGAACACGGCGTCGACGACGTCGTCGGTCACGCGGACGTAGCCGGTCACCTCGCCCACGCGGTTGCATGCGGGACACCAGACGCCCTGGCCCATCTGCACGACTCTCAACATCCTGCTGCGCAGATCTCGGTCGATGCGGTGGCCCCGGCGCCGCTGTGACCGCCGGCGACGAGCACCCTCCCGTCCGGCAGCTTCGCGCTCGCGAGGGCCGCGCGGGGTGTTCGCATCACGCGGCCGGCGGTCCACGAGCCGGTCGCGAGCGTGTACTCCTCCGTCGAGGCGAGAGCACCCACGCCGTCCCGAAAGCCTCCCATGACCAGCACGCCGCCGTCCCCGGACATGACGGCGCCGTGACTGGCGCGCGCGGTCGCCATGGCACCGGTGACGCTCCAGCCGCCCGTCCGCGGGTCGTACAGCTCGGCGGTGGTCGTCTGCGAGCCGGCGGATGCATCGAGGCCGCCGGTGATCAGCACCCGTCCGTCGGGCAGCAGCGTCGCGGTGTGTCCGCGGCGGGGGCTGTGGGTGGCCCCTGTCGGCAGCCACGCGCGCAGGACCGGGTCGTAGAGATCCGCGGCACGGGGGCGCGCGTAGACCCCGGCCGGGGGGACGAGGAGTCCGCTCGCCTGCTCACCACCGGTGACCAGAACCCGGCCATCGCGCAGAAGCGTTGCGGTGTGCTGCAGGCGGGCCGCGGGCATCGGTGCCACCGCGCCCCACGCATCGGTGACCGGGTCGTACAGCTCGGCATCGGCCAGCACGCTCGCGTCCCGAGCGAGTCCACCGGTGACCAGCACCCCGCCACCCTGAAGCAGCGTGGCCTCGTGGTCGCGACGCGCCGTGACCATGGTTCCCGCGGCGCTCCAGCGTCCGGTGGCGGGCTGGTAGATCTCCGACGAGGCCAGATCCACGCCATTGGCGAAGCCCCCGGCGACCAGCACCCGCCCGTCCCTCAGACGCGTCGCCGTGGGCGCGTAGCGAGGCGTGTGCATGCTCGCCGTCGGGGTCCACGTCCCGATTCCCGGATCGTAGAGCTCGGCGGTCGCCAGCAGCTGGCCGCCAACCGCCCCTCCGACGACCAGGAGCCGGCCGGTCTCGAGCAGGGCGGCGGCGAAGTGGTCGCGCGCCACGCTCATGCTCCCCGTCGCGGACCATCCCGCCGTGGCCGCCTGAGCCGCCGCCGCGGGAGTCGATGTCAGGAGGACGAGAGCGACCCCGGCCACCAGGATGCGACGACGGGTCATCCCCGGCGCCCCGGCGAGAAGATCTCGGCGGAGTCGAGCGAGGAGAGCCCGGCACCGAGACGGCTGAGCCCACCGGCGACGAGGACGTCCCCGGTCGGCAGCAGGGTGCCGGTGTGGAACATGCGCGGGGTGCCCAGGTGTCCCGCCCACGCCCACGCGGCGGTGACCGGATCATGGATCTCCGTGTCGTCGAGGATGCGGGTGCCGCCGTTCGAACCTCCGGTCACCAGCACGCCGCCGTCCGCGAGAAGGGTCGCGGCGTGGTGCTGCCGGCCGACGGCCATCTCCCGCACCAGCCGGGGACGGCGGGTCCCGTGACAGTAGTGCGCCGCGGTGCGGTCGGCGGCGCGCGGCTCGGGAGCGACTCCGGCGTCGCCCCGTTCCTGCGCGGCGCAGGAGCTGCCTCCGGCGACGAGCACACGCCCCCGACCCAGTGGCGTGGCGGTGCAGCACCCGCCCACGACCTCGCCCCACTCGATCGACTCCCAGGTGTCGGTGCGCACCCGGTACACCTCCGCCGCTCCGGACGGTCCCCCGGGCCCGTTGCCGCCCACCACCAGCACGGTGGTGTCGTCGAGGGCGGTTGCGGAATGCCCGGCGCGCGGCCACCGCATGCTCGCCGCCCCGTCCCAGAGGTCGAGGATCGGGTCGTAGAGCTCCACGGACGACTGGTGGGCCGGCGGCATGCGGCCGAGGTTCATGCCCCCGGTGCAGAGCACCAGACCGCCGGCGAGCCGCACGGCGGCATGGCCCGAGCGCTCCGTGCCGAGTGTGGCGCGCTCGGACCACGCGTCGACGGTGGGGTCGTAGGCCTCCGCCGAGGCCACGGTCCCCCAGGAGTTGACGCCCCCGGCGACCAGCACACTGCCGTCCTCGAGCAGCGTCGCAGTGTGCGCCGCGCGTGGCGTCGCGAGCGGTGCCGCGCGGTGCCACCTCATGCCGCGAGGGTCGTACAGCTCACACGAGGCGAGAAAGCGTGCACCGTGGAGGTCGCCACCGGTCACCAGCACGCGGCCGTCGGGAAGCAGCGTGGCGGTATGGCCCTCCCGTGCGTCGTGCATGGACGCCGAGGCGTGCCAGCTTCCCGGCGCCTGGAGGCGGGCGGCCACGTCGCTCCACCGACCACCGCGTCCTACGCTCATTGCGACCACCTGTGGGCAATCACCCTCTCCCCCCAGCAGGGTACGTCGGCCCTGTTTCCGCATGATTGCCGCGATGTGTATGGTTGCGGGCACGCACGGACGGGGCCGTCGGAGCTCGGGCACGCCACGCGGCCCGGCATGGCACGGCACGGCACGAGCGTGCCACCATGGCGCCAACCGCAATGGATCTGCAATGTTCCTGTAATCCTTCGGACCTGTGCGAAACGTGCAACGCGCGCCGTCAGGGCCGGTCTAATCTGTGTGAGAAGCGCCACTCCGGGAGCTTCCTCCGCAGCATCAACGTGGCGAGGCGTCGAGGGCTAGATCATGGTGGGACTCGTTCGCAGCCTTCACCTGCGGGTGGGCGTCAGCGGCGCGATCCTGGCTGTCCTGCTCGCGATGCGCCGGAGTGATCGCAGTCCCAGTTGAGCCGCATGCGAGACGTGACCAGCGGCGTCATGCAGATCGAGTTGAGCGGACGGGTAGCCGTCGAGGCCGGCGAGACGGTGCTGGAGGGGCGCAGCCTGCCCGGCCGGCAGGTCCGGCTGGCCTTCGCCTATCTGGTCGTCAACCGGCAACGCCCCGTCCCCCGCGACGAGCTGGCCAACGGGCTCTGGCCGGGGATGACACCCCCCTCGTGGGAGCGCAACCTCAGGGTCGTCATCAGCCGGCTGCGCGCCGCACTCGCCGGGATCGCCGC
>JAQBPH010000160.1:0-19012 GCA_028287625.1 Chloroflexota bacterium
CCGGCGAGGGGGGGCGGGAGCCGGCATCGGGCGCGCCAGCGCACGATGTCTTGCGACCAGACGGGGGGGACGCAGTCCCCCCCGAGTCAAAACCGGCGGCAGAGCGGCCCCACGCGAATCTCGACCGTCGGCAGAACTGCCGGGTATCACAACCGGCGGCAGACCGATTCTCAACCGACGGCAGAGCGGCCAGACGCGACTCTCAACCGGCGGCAGAACTGCCGGGCATCTCCACCGGCCCCCGAGCATAAGGAAGGGACCGACCCGAACGGGTCGGTCCCCCGATGCCGAGTAGCTCGGCGCCCGGCCGGCGGCCGGGCTTGTCGTCGCCCCCGGGGGGGCAACGGAGGGTGCGGAGCCCACGGATCGACGTCGGGCGAAGCTGCGCCGGCGCTCCCCGCACGGAGCCTGCCGCTCCGTGAGATACGGTGCCGGTGGTCGGCCACCGGCGGCACGCGGCGGGAGCCCGGGCCGTCGACCGGGGCGCTAGCCCTCCGCCCGTCCGCGCCTCAGGCGCTGCCAGACGGTACGCATCACAGAGTTCGTCAACCTCCGTCTGCGAAACCGATGCGGTCGCGATCAACGATACCGTGCTCGCTCCCGCTGTCAAGGGCCTTCGGTCTCGGGTAATGGTTCTGCAAGGTGGCGGGTCGGATATTGTGGTCCGCCACCGCACCGCACCAGGGGAACGACTCAGCATGCGCATCCTCGTCGCCGAGGACGAACCCGGCCTCCTCGACGTGCTGGTGCGCGGCCTCAGCGAGAGCGGCTACCTGGTCGACGCCGTCGACCGAGGCGACGACGCCCTGCAGCAGCTGAAGTTCTACGACTACGACGTCGCCATCATCGACTGGCGGATGCCGGGGATGGCCGGGGTCGAGGTGGTGGCGGCGGCGCGCCGGCTGAAGCGTCCCACCGCGATCATCATGCTCACCGCCATGGACCGGCCTCCCGACCGCATCGCCGGGCTCGACGCGGGGGCCGACGACTACCTGGTCAAGCCCTTCGACTTCGGCGAGCTGCTCGCCCGGGTCCGCGCGGTGCAGCGGCGGCCCCGGGGCGTGGACGAGCCGGTGCTGGCACGCGGCCGGCTGCGCCTCGACCCGGCGCGACGCGAGATCGAGCTGGACGGGCGCCCCGTCAACCTCACCGTCACCGAGTTCAACATCCTCGAGCTGCTGATGCGCCGCTTCCCCGCGGTGGTCGACCGGCGGCTGATCGCCCAGCACGCCTGGCCCGACGAGACCGACCCGCTCGGCTCCAACGCCATCGACGTGGCGATGAGCCGGCTGCGCGCCAAGGTCCCCGACTCGGGCACGCGCATCGCCACGGTTCGCGGCACCGGCTATCGGTTGGAGGAGGCGTGAACGAGCGCCTGAGCGCCGCCACCGAGGCCGGCCGCCGCTGGGTGCACACCGTGCCCACGCAGGTCGCGGTCCGCTCCACCGCCGCGGTGGCCGCCGTGTACCTGCTGCTGGGCGCGATGGTCGTGCTGATCGTCGGCCACAACCTGTCCGCCGGCGTCGACCAGCGCATCGCGAAGGGCATCACCTCGATGCAGACCACGGGCAGGCCCTTCTCCCCCCGGCAGCCCGCCCAGGAGGTGCCCGGCTTCGGAGACCTGCTCGGCGGCCGCTTCGGCACCCCGCTCCTCGCCTGGGTGTTCGGTCCCGACGGCAACGTGCAGCCCCTCCTGGGAACCCGGAACAACCCCGAGCTTCCCGCCGGCGCCCAGCACGTGACCGGTCCCGAGACCGTCACGGTGAGCGGGGCGGAGGTGCGCGTCATGGGCAGCCCCATCCAGCTGGTGAGCACGACCGGCCTGGTCGACGGCTGGGTGGTGGTGGGGCAGGCGACCACCGGCATCGCCCAGGCGCGCAGCACCCTGCTCGTCACCGAGATCGTGGTCTTCCCCATCCTGGTGGTGCTGGTCTTCTTCGGCGCGCTGGCCGTCGGCCGCCGCGTCGCCGTCCCCCTCGAGCGAGCCCGCGTGCGCCAGCTGGAGTTCACCGCCGACGCCTCGCACGAGCTGCGCACCCCGCTCTCCGTCATCGAGGCGGAGGCGACCCTGGCGCTGAGCCGGCCGCGCGAGGCCGAGTCCTACCGGGCCAGCTTCGCCCGCGTGGAGGTCGAGAGCAAGCGGCTGCGGCGGCTGGTCGACGACCTGCTCTGGCTGGCCCGGTTCGACGCCGCACCCGACCCGCCCGACGCTGAGCTGGTCGACCTCGGCGTGCTGGCCGCCGGCGCGGTGGAGCGCTTCCGTCCGGTCGCCGAACGCCGCTCCCAGCGCATCTCCGGCGCCGTCACCGGTGCCACGGCGCCGGTGATCACCGCTCCGCCGGACTGGCTCGACCGGCTCCTGGGCGTGCTCCTCGACAACGCCTGCCGCTACAGCGGCGAGGCCGGCGAGGTACGGGTGACCGTCGCCACCGACGGGCCCCACGTCCGCCTCAGCGTCGAGGACTCCGGGCCCGGCATCCCTCCGGACCAGCGCGAGCAGGTCTTCGACCGCTTCCACCGGGCCAGCACCACGCCGGGCGGCGCCGGGCTGGGACTGGCGATCGGCGACGCCGTGGTGCGCGCCACAGGAGGCCGCTGGACGGTCGGCGAGTCGCCCGCGGGCGGCGCCAGCATGACCGTGGTCTGGCCCCGCGCCGCCGGCGAGAGGAACGCACGCTCCGGCGACGACCGCCCGGCGCCGGAGCCCTCCGCCCCGTGGCCGGCGACTGTCACCGATTCGAAAGGAACCGGTTCGTAGCCTGGGTCATGCTGTCAATCCAGACAAGGGACGAACCGATGGGGTACCGCGACTTTCCGAACAGCCCGGCCGATCCGTGGGTGCACGGGCTGTTCACCCTCCTGGTGGTCGCCGCCATCGTCGCCGGGGCGGTGCTGATCGCCCGGAACTGGCACCGCCCGCTGCCGCCGCCGGCCGCCGGCGCGACCCCACCGAGCCCGGCGCTTCACGAGCTCGACCTGCGCTACGCGCGCGGTGAGATCGAGCGCACCGAGTACCTGCAGCGCCGCGCCGACATCACCGGCGTCGACGCCGCCGGAGGCACCGCGCCCGCGCCGGGCACGCCGCCCTCCTGAGCGACATCCCACCCCCGTCCTCCTCCGCGCACGGAGGGGCGGCCTCCCGCCGCCCCTCCGTCAACGTTTTCAGAGGCTCTCAGCGCTGACGCGCTGATGGAGCGGGTGACAGCTCGGTCACGCCGGCGGGCTGTCATGGAGTTGAAAGAGAGCGACCGCGAGCATGACGGCGCACACCGCACCCCGCCCGCTGACAGCGGGCCGCTCACAACAGGGGCTCCTCGATGAAGCTGACCGTCCGCCGCCGCCTGGTGGTGCCCACCGCCGTCGCCGTCGCCGTCGCCGGTGGCGGAGCGGCGCTGGTGGCGCGGCACGGCGCCTCCTCGTCGACCCAGTACCGCACCGCGCTCGCGACCCTGGGCACCGTGACCCAGACCATCTCGCTGTCCGGGAACCTCGCCCCGGTCGGCGAGACCGACCTCGACTTCGGATCCTCGGGACGGGTGACCGCGGTCGACGTCCACCCCGGGCAGGCGGTGACCGCCGGCCAGCCGCTCGCCACCATCGACCCCGCCGCGCTCCAGGCGGCGCTCAGCCAGGCTCAGGCGGCGCTGGCGAGCGCCCAGGCGCGCCTCTCCCTCGACCAGGCGGGACCGTCGGCTCAGAGCCTCGCCCAGTCCCAGGCGGGGGTGCGCACCGCCCAGACCCAGCTGCAGGGTGGGCAGACCGCGCTCGCCGACACCCAGCTGCTCGACCAGCGCTCGATCGGCTCGGCGCAGGCCGCGCTCGCCGCCGCCCAGGGGAAGCTGAGCGCCGACCAGGCGAACCGCTGCCCCTCCACCCCGGCCCCCTCCGCGAGCCCCTCGCCCGGCAGCTGCGCCACCCCGCAGCAGATCGGCGCCGACACCGCCGCTGCGACCGCCGCCCAGGACGGGGTCGGCTCCGCCCAGGCCAGGGCGCAGCAGAGCGAGCACCAGGCGCAGAGCCAGCTGAGCGCGGCCCAGGTGCAGCTCCAGAACGCCCAGGCCTCGCTCACCACGCTGCAGCAGGGCACCACCAGCCAGCAGGTGCAGATCGATCAGAGCCAGGTCCAGATCGACCAGATCAGCGTCGACAACGCCCAGACGGCGCTCACGCAGGCCACCCTCACCGCCCCGGTCAACGGCGTGGTCGGGCAGGTCAACGTCTCCGTGGGTCAGATCGCGCCGGGTGGCAGCTCGTCGTCGACCAGCTCGTCCAGCGGCCAGGGCGGCGCGTCGAGCGCCTCCAGCG
Organism: Chloroflexota bacterium; assembly: GCA_028287625.1. Classification (GTDB taxonomy): domain Bacteria; phylum Chloroflexota; class Dormibacteria; order Aeolococcales; family Aeolococcaceae; genus CF-96. Next base: position 4,306 of record JAQBPH010000160.1, read on the forward strand.
GCCAGGGCAGCGCGTCGAGCGCCTCCAGCTCCGGGACGAGCTCGAGCTCCAGCACCACCCACTCCATCGTCATCCTCACCCCCGGCGCCTTCCAGGTGGTCGGCTCGGTGAGCGACGCGCAGGTCAACCGCATCGCCGCCGGCCAGCGTGCCCGCATCACCGTCGCGGGGGCCACGCAGTCGATCACCGGCACGGTGACCGGCATCGCGCCGGAGGCGACGGTCAGCTCGGGGGTGGCCACCTTCCCGGTCACGGTGGTGCTCGACGGCAGCAATCCCTCGCTGCACGCGGGCGTGTCCGCCTCGATCGCCGTGGTGGTCAACCAGGTGGTGCAGGTGCTCACCGTGCCGAGCAGCGCGATCCGTCCCTCGGGAGGCGCCGACAGCGTCCAGACGCTCGTCGACGGCCAGCCGCAGACCCTCCCGGTCACCGTCGGCGCCTCCGACGCGCTGCGCACCCAGGTCGTCTCCGGCCTCAACGAGGGCGACACCGTGGTGATCGCCAGCGTGACCAGCGCGGTCCCCACCCCCAACGCCTCCAGCCTCCTCGGCGGCGGACGCGGCGGCGGACGGGGCACGGGTGGCGCCGGTCGCGCCGTCGGAGGCTGAGCCCATCGTGGGGTCGGCGAGGCTCCGTCTCCGCCTTTCCGCCGCGCGCGGACGCATCGGTGGCATCCTGGGAGCCGCCACCATCACCGCCCCGCCGGTGCCGACCCCAGGAGAACCCGTTGAACCGCTGCGTCCCCCTCCCTCCGTCGAGGCGGAGATGAGCGTGGCGGACCGCCGGAAGCTGCTCGCCCGACCCTGGCGCGACCTCATCGAGGTCGCCGCGCTGGCCCTCGGGCTCTACGTGGTGGTCTCGCTGGCGCTGCAGACCGTCCGGGTCGACGGCGTCAGCATGGTGCCGACCCTGACCAACGGCGACCTGCTCTTCGCCGACAAGCTCTCCTTCCACCTGCGCGCGCCCGAGCGCGGCGACATCATCGTGCTCAAGCCGCCGGGCGACATCAACCAGGACTTCATCAAGCGGGTGATCGGCGTCCCCGGCGACACCATCGAGATCGACACCTCGACGTCGAGCGACGGCAGCCGCCGCGCCTCGGTGCTGATCAAGCCCGCCGGCAGCAGCACCTTCGAGCGTCTCTCCGAGCCCTACCTCTCCCCCGCAGATCCCTGGACGGACAACGGCTACTGCTGCGACGCCGCGGGGCGTGCCACGGTGCAGCCTCAACCGCTCACCATTCCCAGGAACGAGTACTTCGTGATGGGCGACAACCGCAACATCTCGGAGGACTCGCGGACGCTGGGTCTGATCCCCCGGGCGAACGTCCTGGCGCGTGCCTGGGTGCGGGTCTGGCCGGCCGGCCACCTGGGCGCCCTGGGCACCGGTCCGGCGCTGGTCGCGGCCGGCGTCCCGGTGCTGCCCGGACTGCTCCTGCTGCGGCGGCGCCGCCGGGCGCAGCGCCGCCTGGCCCGGGCTCGCGAGGGCGGCTGACCCGTCCTGCGCCCGGCGCGGGGCCCGTGGCCGTGGTCTACGCGTTCTCGGAGTGACGCAACCGAGGCGCGGACACGGCGGGTTCGCCGCTCCAGGCGAAGCGGAGGAGCGGATCGGCGTTGCGGGTGATGCCCACCCGCGGACCCGTCGCCACCGGGACGGGATCGCCGCCGGGCAGCACCACCAGCCGGCCGCCGGCGGCGCAGACGTCGATGCCGTTGTCGCCGCGGCCGATGCCCAGCCCACTGCAGAGGTTGCCCGGGCCGCGCAGCAGCCCGGCGGCGGGCGTCTCGAGGCGGCGGCGGCGACGCACCACCGGCTCGCCCGCCTCCACCCGGGCGGCGCGGAGCAGCACCGCCCCGGCCCTCCCCTCCACCTCGGTGACCAGGTTGGCGCAGTGGTGCATGCCGTAGCTGAGGTAGACGTAGAGGCGGCCGGGCTCGCCGAACATGATGGCGGCGCGCGGGGTGGGCCCGCGGTGGGCGTGGGATGCCTCGTCGTCGGTTCCCAGGTAGGCCTCGACCTCGACGAGGCGGGCGCGCACCTCCTCGGGGGTGCCAGCGTCGACCAGCAGGGTGCACCCGACGAGCTCGCGCGCCACCGTCACCGTCGGACGGGCGAAGAACGCCCGGGGGAGGCCCTCCGGAGCTATGGGGAGGTCAGCTCCGCCAGGTGTCCCGGGAGGTCGCGGGGGAGCGCCGGCTTGAAGAGCTCCTGGACCCCCGGCTCGACGCTGTAGATGCGGCCGCCGACGATGCCGTCGTGGACGGCGTTGGCCACCGCGGTGCGGTCGCCGGGGAGGTTCTGCTGACCGGGGGCGACCTGGACGCTGCCCACCGACACCGCCACCAGGCAGATGACGGCGATCTCGAGGAACCCGACCACGCCTCCGGCGACCAGGCCGGCGGTGCGGTCGAAGGCGAGGGCGGTGATCGAGCGGACCCTGTCGCTGTAGAGGGCGCCGAGCACCTCGACGAGGATGACCACCACCACCAGCACGACCACGAAGGCCCAGGCGGCCGCGTAGAGGTCGGCCGAGGTACCGCGCCCGTGGACGTAGTGGGCGATGCCGTTACCCAGGAAGCTGGCGGCGGCGACGCCGGCGTAGAGCCCGCCGAAGGCGATCATGCGGCCGATGACGCCGTAGCGCCAGCCGGCGACGGCGTTGACGAAGATGAACAGCACCGCGGCGATGTCGATGGCCAGGGTCACCGGCGCACCTCTGCGCCGAGGCGCGTCTCCAGCGCGGCGGCGACGGCCTCGTGCCGCGCCTGCGCCTCGTTGCGGTTTAGGGTGCGGTCGGGGACGCGGAAGGTGAGCCGGAAGGTCCAGCTCTTGCGCGCCCCGGTGGCCCCGCCCCGGTACTCGTCGAGCACCTCGACGGTCTCCAGCAGCGACCCGGCGGCCTCGGTGGCGATCTCCAGGGCGCTGCCGACGCGCGCCTCGGCGGGCACGGTCACGGAGAGGTCGAGCACCACCGCGGGATGGCGCGGCGGCTGCCGGAAGTGCGGCGTGCGCGGCACCTCGGGCACCAGGCCGTCGAGGCGCAGCTCGGCGGCGGCGACCCGGCCGCGCAGCTCGAAGCCCTCGAGGACGTCGGGGTCGAGCTCGCCGATGACGCCGACGCGACGGCCGCCGGCCACGATGCGGCCGGAGCGTCCCGGGCGCAGCCCGGGAATCTCGTCTGGCTCGATGGTCATGTCGACACCGGCAAGGTCATGGCCGGCGAACGCTAGCACCGACTGGAGATGGCGGATCCGGCCCGCCACCGTGTCGGCACGGCCATCACCGCTCTGCGACACCAGGCCCAGCAGCAGCGGCTCCTCGGGCAGCGGCGGCAGGGCGGCGTCGGCCCCGTCGGGGGTCGAGCCCGGGGGCGGCGCGGTGCGCTCGCCCTCCCAGTAGGCGCGGCCGATCTCGAAGAGCGAGACGTCGCCGAGGCCCTGGTTGAGGTTGAGCTCGAGGGCGCCGCACAGCCCGGGGAGCAGCGAGGTGCGCATCACGCTCCACTCCTCCTTGAGCGGGTTGCGCAGCGGGATCGGCGAGCGCCGTTCCCCCGCCCCGCCGAGCCGGGCCGCCGCCGCCGGGGAGATGAAGGAGTACGTGATCGCCTCGTCCAGGCCGGCGCCGACGAGCACGTCGCGCACCCGCTCCTCGACCGGGGGATGGGGGGCGAGCTCGCCGACGGGCCGCCGCCGCCCCGGCAGGGTGCTGGGCACCCGGGCGTAGCCGAGCGAGCGACCCACCTCCTCGGCGACGTCGACGGGGATGCGCACGTCGCGGCGGAAGTGGGGCGGGGCGACCCGGAGCCGCCCTCCCTCCTGCTCGACGCTGAACCCCAGCCGGGCGAGCGCGGTGGCGGCCTCGCTGGGGTCGACGGGGCAGCCGAGGATCTCCTCCAGCCGTCCGTCCGGGACCACGATCGGGGGGATCGGCGGCAGCGCCCCGCGGTGCTCGTCGACGGCGCCGCGGAGCACCCGCCCGGCACCGAGCTCGGCGATGAGGGCGGCGGCGCGGTCGATCGCCGCCGGCGGCAGGGTGTCGCTCAGCCCCCGCGAGAAGCGCATCGAGGCGTCGGTGGGCTTGGCGAGGATCCGCCGCGAGGTGGCCCGGATGCTGGGGCCGTCCCAGGTGGCCGCCTCCAGCAGCACGGTGCGGGTGCCGGGCACCACGCCGGTGTCGTCGCCGCCGATCACTCCCGCGACCGACACCGGGCGGGTGCCGGCGCAGACCACCAGGTCGTGCGCCTGGAGCTGGTGCTCGCGACCGCCGAGGTCGACGATGCGCTCGCCGGCGCGGGCGCGGCGCACCACCACCTGGGCGGCGGCGCCGCCCCCGGGGGTGGCCTGGCGGAAGCGGTCGAGGTCGAAGGCGTGGAGCGGCTGGCCGAGCTCGAGCATCACGAAGTTGGTGACGTCGACGACGGTGTTGATGGGGTTGAGGCCGGCGGCGCGGAGCCGCCGCTGCATCCATTCCGGCGAGGGGCCGATCGCCACGTCCTCGATGATCCGAGCCATGAAGCGGGGGCATCCCTGCGGGTCCTCGACCCGGACGCCGACCCGGTTCCCGACCGGCGACACCGAGGAGAGCGCCTCGGGCACGACGGCCGGTGGCTCGTTCAGCGGCTCGCCCAGGGCGGCGCTGAGCTCGCGGGCGATGCCCACGTGGCAGAGGCAGTCGGGGCGGTTGGGGGTCACCTCGACCTCGAGGACGGCGTCGAGGTCGAGCACCTCGCCGGCGGGCTGGCCGGGAACCCCGCGCTCGAGCAGGAGGAGGCCGTCGGCGTCGTCGCCGAGTCCCAGCTCGACCGCCGAGCAGAGGAAGCCGGGCGAGGCCATGCCGAACATCACCCGGGTGCCCACCGGCTGGTCCCAGCCGGGCAGGCGGGTGCCCGGCGGCGCCCATACCACCAGGTCGCCGGCGCCGACGTTGGGCGCGCCGGTGAGCAGCCGCACCGGCTCGGAGCCGCCCGCGTCGATGTCGGCGATCCGCACCCCGCGCTTCGACTTCGGCACCGGGGTGAGGGCGAGGACCCGGGCGACCACCGCCCCCTCGGCGTCCCGGTGGACGTCGTCGACCTCCGTGCCGGTGTCGACGAGCGCCTGCACCAGGGTGGAGAGGGGGGCGTCGAGGGCCGCGTAGTCGCGCAGCCAGCGCAGCGAGATCCTCACTGGCGGATGAAGCGGACGTCGTTCTCGAAGAGAGGGCGCCCGTCCTCGATGCCATAGGCGAGCTGGGCGATCCGCTCGATGCCCATGCCGAAGGCGAAGCCGCTGTAGCGGTCGGGGTCGACCCCGCCGTTGCGGAGCACGTTGGGGTGCACCATGCCGCTGCCGAGGATCTCGATCCAGCCGCTCTGCCGGCAGGTCGAGCAGCCGCTGCCGCCGCAGACCATGCAGGAGACGTCGACCTCGAGCGAGGGCTCGGTGTAGGCGAAGTGGTGCGGCCGCAGCCGGATCGCGCGGTCGGGACCGAACATCGACCGGGCGAAGTACTCGAGCGTGCCCTTGAGGTCGCTCAGGGCGATGCCCTCGTCGACGCAGAGGCCCTCGACCTGGTGGAACATCGGGAAGTGGGTGGCGTCGTAGTCGCGGCGGAAGGTCTTGCCGGGCACGATGATGCGCAGCGGCGCGCCCATCTCGAGCATGCTGCGGATCTGCACCGGCGTGGTGTGGGTGCGCAGCAGCCGGGCGTCGTCGATCCAGAAGGTCTCCTGCACGTCGCGGGAGGGATGGCCCGGCGGCATGTTGACCAGCTCGAAGTTGTAGCGGTCGTACTCCACCTCGGGGCCGCCGACGGCGGTGTAGCCGAGGTGGCCGAAGATCCGGCGGATCTCGCGGGCGCAGCGGGTGACCGGGTGGAGGTGGCCGCGGCGCAGCGGCTGGGCCGGCCGGGTGAGGTCGATGGCCTCGGCGCCCATCCGTGCCGCCTCGGCGGCGCGCTCGAGGTCGCGGCGGCGCTCCTCGAGGGCGTCGTCGACGCGGCTGCGCAGCTCGCCGAGGGTCTTGCCGACCTGCCGGCGGGCGGCCTCGTCGGGGATCTGGCCGATGCCGCGCAGGCGCGCGCTGATGAGGCCGTCGCCGCGGCCCAGGTAGCGGTTCCGCACCTCCTCGAGGGCGCCCAGGTCGGCGGCGGCGGCGACCTCGTCGAGGGCGCGCGACCCCAGGGTGTGGAGGTCGTCCAGATGCTCGCCGCCGGCGGAGGCCACGGTGCCCCCGGTCGCCGAGGCGTCGGGGCTCACGCCGGTGCCAGCGCCCCGCGAGCCACCTCGACGAGCTGGGTGAAGGCCGCCGCGTCGTGCACGGCGATCTCCGAGAGCATCTTGCGGTTGACCTCGACGCCCGCCGCCTTCAGCCCGTGCATGAAGGTGTTGTAGGGGACCCCGTTCTGCCGCGCCGCCGCGTTGATGCGCGCGATCCACAGCCGCCGCATGTCGCCCTTGCGCTTCTTGCGGTCGCGGTACGCGTACGCCAGCGAGTGCATGACCGCCTCGTTGGCGGGCTTGAACAACCGGCGGTGAGTCCCCGAGAAGCCCTCGGCGAGCTCCAGCACCTTCTTGTGACGGGCGCGTGCGGTGACGCCACGCTTGACCCTGGCCATGACCGGTCCTCCGAGTTACTTGTCGAGGTAGGGGGCGAGGCGGGTCACGTGCCGCGCGTCCACGGGAGCGACCTCGTGCAGGCGCCGGTAGGCGCGCTTGCGCTTGGCGCTCTTGTGCTCGAGCAGATGGGACCGGAAGGCCTTGCGACGCATCAGCTTCCCCGTGCCCGTCACGGTGAACCGCTTCTGCGTGCCCTTATGGGTTCTGATCTTCGGCATCGTTCCTGCTGGTGCTCCCGTTCGAGGACTGCTCTGCGGCCGGAGGGCTGGCCACGGCTGCCCCCTCCGCATCGGTCTCCTCCTCCTGGCCGGTCGGGGCGTCGGCCGCCCCCTTCTCCGGCACCACCCTGGCGTGCTTCTTGGCCAGCGGGCTGAGGATCATGATCATGTTCCGGCCCTCGACGAGCGGCATGCGCTCGACGATGGCCACGTCCTTGAGCTCCTGGGCCATCCGGTCCAGCAGCCGCCTCCCGTATTCCTGGTGGACCAGCTCCCGGCCGCGGAACATGATGGTGAGCTTCACCTTGTCCCCGTCGGCGAGGAAGTGCCGCACGTAGCCGTACTTGGTGTTGAAGTCGTGCTCCGAGATCTTCGGGCGCAGCTTCATCTCCTTGAGACGGACGACGTTGTGCTCGCGGCGGCTGTCCTTCTCCCGCTTGAGCGCCTCGAACTTGAAGCGCCCGTAGTCCATGAGCCGGCAGACCGGGGGCTGGGCCTGCGGCGCCACCTCGACCAGGTCCAGCTCCCGCTCCACGGCGAGCTGACGTGCCTTCTCGATGGGCACGATGCCGAACGCCTCCTGAGTCGTGTCGTCGAAGAGACGCACGTGCGGGATGCGGATCTGCTCGTTGATACGGAGCTCACGAAAGGCGATGGTCCCTGGCCCTCCTGGAAACAAAAAAAGCTGGACAGCAGCCGCTATCCAGTAGACGGTTTCTGGACCTCCAAGGCGGACCCGGAAGGTGGGGTCCGCACCGGTACGGGCCCTCTTGGCTGCCCGAACGGGCGTCCGGCGGCGAAGCATACCACCGCGCCGGGCTCCGGAAACAGACCCGTGAGCAGGCGGGGGCGGGGTTCCGGCTCCGACATTAGGCCGGGAAACGTCATCACACTTGACATGGATGGCCATTGATGTAAAGTACGCTGCGTCGTATCGGGAGTCTGTCAGGGGACCCACGCAGGGGGGGGCTCGTCATGACCACGGCGCTGGCGGCGGAGACCGAGGGCACGGCGGCGGCGGATGCCGGGGGCTGGCGGGACGGGAAGAGGTACCTCTGGCCGCTGGGCCTGGTCGTGCCCCTGCTGCCCTTCCTCGCAGGGGGGCTGGCCACCCTCACCGGGCTCGGCGTGCTCTGGTGGCTGGGGCCGGTCTTCGCGTACGGCCTCATCCCGCTGCTCGACACCCTGGCGGGCACCGACGCCGCGAACCCTCCGGAGAGCGCGCTGCCCGGCCTCGAGGCCGATCGCTGGTACCGCTGGTGCACCTACGCCTACCTCCCCCTCCAGTACGCCGCCCTCGTCTGGGCCTGCTGGGAGTGGAGCCACGGCAGCCTCCCGGTGCTGAGCGCCCTGGGGCTGGCGGCCACCGTCGGCGTCACCAGCGGCGTCGCGATCAACACCGCCCACGAGCTCGGCCACAAGAAGGACCGGGTGGAGCGCCGGCTCTCCAAGATCGCCCTCGCCCAGACCGGCTACGGGCACTTCTACACCGAGCACACCCGCGGCCACCACGTCCGCGTGGCCACGCCCGAGGACCCGGCCAGCGCCCGCCTCGGCGAGACCTTCTGGGAGTTCCTGCCCCGCACCGTGATCGGCAGCCTCCGCTCCGCCTGGGAGATCGAGCGCACCCGCCTTCAGCGCCGCGGCCGCAGCCCCTGGACGCTGCGCAACGACGTTCTGAACGCCTGGGCGCTGAGCGTCGTGCTGGTCGCCGCCCTGGTCGCCGGCTTCGGCCCCCGGGTGCTCCCCTATCTCGCCGTGCAGGCGGTGTTCGGGTTCTGCCTGCTCGAGGTGGTCAACTACCTCGAGCACTACGGGCTGGCCCGGCAGCGAGAGGAGAGCGGCCGCTACGAGCGGGTCCGGCCGCAGCACAGCTGGAACAGCAACCACGTCGCCTCCAACGTGCTCCTCTACCACCTCGAGCGGCACAGCGACCACCACGCCAACCCCGCCCGCCGCTACCAGGCGCTCCGCCACTTCGACGAGGCTCCCCAGCTGCCGGCGGGCTACGGCACCATGATCGTCCTCGCCTACCTCCCGCCGCTCTGGCGCCGCGTGATGGACCCGCGGGTGCTCGCCCACTACGACGGCGACGTCACCCGCGCCAACCTGCACCCCCGCCTCCGCGACCGCTACCTCCGCCGCCACGGCGTCCCCACCCGGGGCCTGGCGTCCTGAGATGATCGCCACCATGCCCCGGACCATGCGGCAGCGGCCGACCTACGCCGAGGCGGCGCGGGCGCTGCTCCGTGACACCCTCCTCGACGCCGCCGGCGACCTGATGCGCGAGCGGGGATGGGCGGAGACCACCATGGCCGAGGTGGCCGCCGCCGCCGGGGTCAGCCGGCAGACCCTGTACCACGAGTTCGGCTCGCGCAACGACTTCGCCCAGGCCTATGTGCTGCGGGAGACCGGCCGCTTCGTCGCCTCCGTCGAGACCGCCCTGAGCTCCCGCACCGGCGACCCCCGGGCGGCGCTGGTGGCGGCGTTCGAGGTCTTCCTCGCCGCCGCCGCGGGGCACCCGCTGATCCGGGCGATCGTCTCCGGCGATGGCAACGATGGGCTGCTCGCCCTGATCACCATCCAGGGCGGGCCGGTGCTCGGGCTGGCGACCGAGCGGCTGGCGGCCCTCTTCATCACCTCCTGGCCGCAGATCGACGCCGGCCGGGCACGGCTGGTGGCCGACTGCCTGGTGCGTCTCGCGATCAGCCACGCGGCGCTCCCCGGCGGCCCGGCGGAGAGCAGCGCCGCCGGCGTCGGCGAGGTCCTCGGCCCCTTCCTCGAGCAGGTCGTTTCAGGCTCTCTGCGCTGACGCGCAGAATGGAGGGGGCCTCACCCAGGCCATCATCTCCTCCGTCGATGACAGCCCTCCCCCTCGGCAGCTAGCGGGGGCGCTTCTCCTCGACCTCGGCGCGCAGCCGGGCGACCAGCTCGTCGACGGAGATCGCCTCCTTGCCGCCGCGGCGGGCGTCCTCCACGGTGACCACGCCGTCGCCACGCTCCACGTCCTGCCTGCCGACCACGACGATGTAGGGGACGCGCCCGAGCTTGGCCTCGCGGATCCGCGCCCCCATGCGCTCCCCCGGCTTCGCCGAGACCTCGCTCCGCAGCCCGGCCGCGGCCATCCGCGCGACGATCGAGTCCGCCAGCCCCACCACCTCGGGAACGTCGTCCTGCACCGGGATGATCGTGCACTGCACCGGTGCGAGCCAGAGCGGGAAGTGGCCGGCGTAGTGCTCGATGAGCACCCCGAAGAAGCGCTCCATGCTGCCCAGCAGGGCGCGGTGGACCATCACCGGCCGGTGGCGCTCGCCGTCCTCGCCGATGTACTCGATGCCGAAGTTCTCCGGCTGGGAGAAGTCGAACTGCACGGTGGCACACTGCCACTCGCGCCCCAGCGCGTCGTGCACCTTCATGTCGATCTTCGGTCCGTAGAAGGCGCCGTCACCGGGGTTGACCACCACGTCGATGCCGCGGATGCGCAGCTGGCGCTCCAGCGCGGCCTCCGCCGCCTGCCATTGCTCTTCGGTGCCGATCGCCTTCTCCGGCCTGGTGCTGAGGTAGATGCTCACCTCGTCGAACCCGAAGGTGCGGAACATCTCCATGGAGAAGTCGACCACCTTGCCGATCTCGTCCTCGATCTGGTCGGGGCGGCAGAAGATGTGGGCGTCGTCCTGGGTGAAGCCGCGCACCCGCAGCAGCCCGTGGAGCACCCCGCTGCGCTCGTAGCGGTACACCGTCCCCAGCTCGGCGAGCCGGATCGGCAGCTCGCGGTAGGAGCGCAGGCGGTCCTTGTAGATGAGGATGTGGAACGGGCAGTTCATCGGCTTCAGCTGGTAGGGCCGGCCGTCCACGTCCATCGGCGAGTACATCGAGTCCGCGTAGAAGTCGACGTGCTTGCTGGTCTCCCAGAGCGTGCGCTGGGCGATGTGCGGGCTGAAGACCTGCTCGTATCCGCCGCGCCGGTGCGCCTCCCGCCAGTGGTCCTCGATGATGCCGCGCACCAGGCCACCACGGGGGTGCCAGAGCACCAGCCCGCCGCCCAGCTCCTCGCTGACGCTGAAGAGGTCGAGCTCGCGGCCGATGCGGCGGTGGTCGCGACGCTCCGCCTCGGCGAGCCGCTCCAGGTGGGCGTCGAGCTCCTCGCGGGTGAACCAGGCGGTGCCGTAGATGCGCTGCAGCTGCGGGTTGCGCTCGTCGCCGCGCCAGTAGACGCCGGCGACGCGGAGCAGGCGCACCGCCCTCAGCCGGCCGGTGTCGGCCACGTGGGGCCCGCGGCAGAGGTCGACGAAGTCGCCGGTGCGGTAGATACCGACACTGTCGACCGAATCCGGCATGCGGTCGATGATGTCGACCTTGAAGGGCTGGCCCATGTCGGTGAACAGGGCGCGCGCGTCGTCGCGGCTCAGCACCTCGCGCTCGAAGGGGACGCGCTTCTTCGCCAGCTCGCGCATCCTCCCCTCCACCGCGGCGAGGTCGGTCTCCGAGAAGGTTGCGCCGCCGGGCAGCTGGAAGTTGTAGAAGAAACCGTCCTGGATGGCGGGCCCGACGTCGTACTGCGCGCCGGGGAAGAGGTCGACCACCGCCGCCGCCATCAGGTGCGCGGCGCTGTGGCGCAGGATGTCCAGGGTCGGACTCTCGGGCGCCTCCAGCGGCAGCCCCGCCTCGGCGGCGTCGTCGACGAGATCGTCGGGCATGACGCCGCATTGTAGACGGCGGCTTCATCTGGACATGCCCGCGGGCACGTCCTCGCGTCCCTCACCCAGGCGGGCGATCGAGTCCTCCTGATACGAGATGGGGCGGCCGCCGAAGGGCATCGGCAGCTGGCGCGACATCGGCACCACGGTGCGGCCGGCGCGCAGCGCCTGGGCGCGGAGCCGCTCGTTCCGCTCCGGGTCGAGGCGGCAGCAGTCGCGGCTGCAGTACTTGGCGGTGCGCTTCTTCACCGTCAACAGGCAGCCGCGGCGCGCACAGGTGCGCGCCAGGGTGGTCTGCATCTGTGCGCGAATCGTCCCGTCCCCATCCATAGTCGCATGCGCATTGTCGTCTCCTCTGCAGGGGTTGTCAACCGCGTCTGGCAGTGGATATGCACATCCGCTTCGAGCACTGCAGACATCCGATTGTCCCAGGCTGTCGACGTTGTGGATAAAGCGCACCCGGTGAACTGCGCGCGCGCCACCGCCCTGTGCAGAACACTGTGTGTGACCGTGAGGCCCCGGCCCGGGGGACGGCCCCGCCGGCTGGAGGGTCAGCGGCGTGGTGGGCGCAGACGGGATCGAACCGCCGACCTCTGCGATGTCAACGCAGCGCTCGTACCAACTGAGCTATGCGCCCGCACCACGGAACCGCGGGTGGCGGGGGCGGGCCCCCGGTCCCACCGGAGCCCGCATGATAGCAGGGGGGGTCTCACCACCCCCGTGGATTCCGCACCCGCCCGCCGCGAATCCGCGGGGGGGCCGGTCAGGCGGCCGCGGCCCTGTCGGGGGATGGCACGCCAGGAGTCCGCGCGGCGGCGCTCAGGTCCTCGGTGCTGACGTCGACCCGAAGGCTGCGCTCGCAGTCGTGGCAGACCAGATGGAAGATACCCGGCCGCTCGATGGCGCGCGCGACCGTCTGTCGGTGGCCGCAGCACTCGCAGGTGACGATGGCTCGCATGGACTTCCGCTCCGGACGGGGGTGGTGTGACCGCCACAGGGTGCCAGCGGCCACCCCCTGCCGCCCGGCCGCGCACGGCCTCTTGTCGAGCCCGCGACACGGCCGTTGCACGCTGCCGCGCTTGATTCGTTCGGCCGGGATCAGGTCGTGGCGCGGCTCGGACCGGGCACGTCGAGCACCCGCAGCTGGTCGCGCCCGAGGGTCCCGGCGACGACTCCCGCGAGCAGCAGCCCGCCGCCCAGCGCCGAGACCACCCGGGCCACCCCGAAGCCGTCGGCGAACCCCCCGGCGAGCACCAGGGGCAGCGCCACGGCGGCGTTGACGATGGTGAAGATCCCCCCGAAGATGCGCCCCCGGGTGGCCTCGTCGGTGCGCTCCTGGAGGACGGTGAAGACGGGGATGAGGAGGGCCCCGAGCGACCACCCGAAGGCGACCGCGAGCACCATCGCCGACGGGGTGGCGAGCACCGGGGCGGCACTCTGACGGAGGGTGCCCGGCACCAGGCCGAGGCCGAGCAGCGCCGCCCCGGAGGCGACCATCGACCACACCGCGAGGCGGGAGCGTGAGGGGTCGCGTGGAGTGGTGGCCCGGCCGAGCAGCAGGGCGCTCCCCACCAGGCCGCCGGTGAGCGGGATGAGCAGCAGGTAGGTGTCGGTCGGAGGCAGTCCCAGCAGCTGGGACATGTAGGCGGGGCCCAGGCCGAAGACGCTGAAGACCACGATCAGCGCGAGGGTGGTCAACCCCAGGGCGATGCGCAGGGCGGGGTGGCCCCCCAGGATCATCACCCCCTCGCGCAGCTCCCGTCCGATGTTCCGCGCGGGCGCGTGGGCGAGGACGGCCGCGCGCAGGCTGGTGCGCACCCGCCAGATGCAGAGGGAGGCCGCGGCGAACAGCGCGGTGGCCACATAGAAGGGGGCGGTGGCCCCCAGCACCCGGACGCTGATGGTGGCCAGCGGCACCCCCACCACCAGGGTGACCACGGCGGTGGTCATGAACAGCGAGGTCGCCGTCATGATCTGCTCGCGGCGCACCAGGAAGGGCAGGCTGGCGGCCTCGGCGGGGGCGAACACCTGGCCCACGGCACTGAACAGCAGGGTGATGACCAGCAGCGGCCAGGCGCGGTTGACGACGTAGGGCAGGTGCTGGCTCAGGGGGATGAGCAGGATCAGGCCGCCCCGCAGGATGTTGGTGCCGAGCATCAGCGTCCGCTTGTCGTGGCGGTCGGCGTACACCCCCGCGGGAGCGCTGAGCAGGACGCTGGGCAGGGTGTACGCGACCATCAGCAGCGAGGAGCCGGTGCTCCCCCCGGTGAGGGTGTAGACCAGCACCAGCAGGGTGAACATCAGGAACTTGTCGGCCAGCTGGCTGCACACCTGGGCCGCCCAGAGGAGGCGGAAGTCGACCCGGCGGAGCACCCCGACGAAGCCGTCGGCGTCCTCGGGACGGGCGGCCGCGGCAGCCGCGGCCGGGAGCGCCGGCTCGTCGACCGGCCAGGGACGGGCGTCCGGCTCCGGTGCCGCCCCCTGGCTCACCCCGAGCCTCCGGCGGCCGCGGTCGCCAGCGCACGCCACTCCTCCAGGGTCAGCGACCCGGGGCGCCGCCCGGGGTCGACGCCCGCCGCCGCGAGCACCGCGAGGGCGCGCGCGCCGTCGCCATCGAGGGCGTGGGTGACCCCGTGGCGCAGGGTCTTGCGCCGCATCGTGAAGGCACGGCGGGCGAGGGTGAGCACCGCCGCCCGCTCGGCGGGGCCGAGCAGCGTCCGCGGGGTGAGCCGCAGGATGCTGGAGTGCACCGCCGGCGGCGGCGCGAACGCCCCCGGGAGAACGTCGCCGACGCGCTCGACCTCGGCGAGCGAGCGCACCGCCAGGGTGGCGAGGCTCCAGTCTCCGGGGGCGGCGTCGAGCCGGGCGGCCACCTCGCGCTGCACCAGCAGCACCGCGCGCCGCGGCGGCGACTCCGCCTCCAGCAACCGCTGCAGCAGCGCGCCCGTGATGTTGTACGGGATGTTGCCGGCGGCCAGGTACCCGGGGGCGAGGCCGAGCTCGGCGGCTCCGGTGCGCAGGGCGTCGCCGTGCACCGTCACCACGTTGGGGTGCCGGTGCTGGGTGATCGCCAGGGCGCGCAGGCAGGCCTCGTCGAGCTCCACGGCGACCACCCGCCCGGCGCGGCGGCAGAGCGCCGAGGTGAGGGTGCCGATGCCAGGGCCGATCTCGTACACCTCGTCCTCGGGCCCGGGGTC
>JAQBPH010000236.1:0-7300 GCA_028287625.1 Chloroflexota bacterium
CCTCCTTCGCCGACGCAGTGGCCGCGCTGCGCCGAGAGACCTGGCGCCTCTCGATTTTCGACGGCTCAGGCTCGGACCCGATCAACCCGGAAAACGCGGCGGCCATGCTCGCCGTATTGGCCGAGGCCGCATGACGGTCAAGTGAGAGTGCAAAAGTCCACTATGAGAAAGGTGGAAATAAGTATTGGACGCAAGGATGTCGAGGTGGTCCACCGCGACACCGAGCGCGACTACTTCATGGATCCCGAGGAGGCGCGCGCCTACGGCCTCATCGACGAGATCATCCGCGGCACCCGCGGCGCCGGTGCGGTGGCGACCCCGAGCGACGGCAGGACCATCCCCTTGAAACCGGCGCGATGACCCCTAGGCCTAGGTCGGAGCCAGTCTCCCAACGCTAGGGCGTCCGCGAAACCGTGGCAACTCCCGGCCTACTGCCGGATGCGCGTCGGATCGTCGAAGTTCTGAACGCCGTCTACGAGACGGACCTGCTCACCCGCTGCAGGATCCTGTCCTCCAGCGAGGCGATGCCGAGCGGCCGCTGCCGCCCATCCGCCTTGGGAATGTACGCCCTTCGTGACGGCCTCGAGGACCGCATTCAGGAGTGTGACTGACATAAAGACCGAGGGGCCTCGCGGTCCGGTGCGCCGCCGCCGGACCGCTGCCCCGGCCGGGACTCTCCTCGCATGTCGCATTCCAATAACGTGTCATCGACCCTCGACGGAGGATAAAGACATGTCCATTTGTCGGCTGTGTCCTCGCTGTGGCCAGTGGCACTCTCTGCAGCACCCGTGCGCGTTCATGACACCCTTCGTGGCGCAGATGGCGGCGGCCTGATGTGAACCCGGTTCACAGCGCGCTTCCGGGCGCGCGGCGACGCCGTCGGGCACGGCTGGGGTTTGGCGCCGGCGGCGCCCTGGGTAGTGGGCGGAGCATCCGGAGGAGGAGAGAGCACCGATGAGGCCAGCGCACGGTCCTGAGTGGGAGGCCCTGATCGACGAGCATCCGCTCGTCCGCGCGGCGGACGCCCGTGTCCGGGAGGTGCTCGAGGCGGTGATGGCAGGGTCGCTCCCGGTCACCGAGTACGGCGCCGCGCTTCTCGTCTGGCTCGACGCCCGTCGCCGCGCCCGTGCCGAGCTGCGGCTTCCCCTGATCCTGACCCCGTCTGCGCCGACGAGAACGGCATTGGAGGTTGTGGCATGACACCGCAGCGGCCACTCCGCTGGTTCCAGGGCCCCCGAGCGCCGGAACCGGGTCAACGCCGACGCGTGCCCCTGCGGTCCTGGGTGGGCCTTCTCGTCCTCCTCTTCGCGTGGAACACGCTGCTGGTCCTCGCCGAGCAGCCGCCGAGCTCGGCCCCGGTGCCCTACAGCGTGTTCCGCAGCCAGCTGGTACAGAACCAGGTGACCAGCGTCGTCTTCCACGGCGACAACCTCGAGGCCGCCCTGCGCCACGACATCCGCTGGCCGGACGTCAACGGAGCGCCGCGCTACTCGCGCGTCCAGACCACGCTGCCGCCCCTCACCGACGATCAGCTGCTGCCGCTGCTGATCAAGGACAACGTGGAGATCTCCTCCACCGGACCTCCGGGGCAGGCCCTCTTCAACTTCCTCAACGTGCTCAGCGGCCTCGCCACCCTGGCCCTCCTCGTCTGGATCGGCTACCAGGCGGCGACGGGGCGGCGCATGGCCCTCGGCGTGGGGCAGAGCCGTGCTCGCGTATACAACGAGGAGCGCCCGACCACCACCTTCAAGGACGTCGCCGGGGTCGACGAGGCGAAGGAGGACCTGCAGGAGATCGTCGGCTACCTGCGCAGCCCGCAACGCTACGCCAAGCTGGGGGCGCGCATCCCCCACGGTGTGCTCCTCGCCGGACCGCCCGGCACCGGGAAGACGCTGCTGGCACGAGCGGTGGCGGGGGAGGCGAACGTGCCCTTCTTCGCCCTCAGCGCCACCGAGTTCGTCGAGATGTTCGTCGGCGTGGGCGCGTCCAGGGTTCGCGACCTCTTCGAGCGGGCCAAGGGGATGCAGCCGGCGATCATCTTCATCGACGAGATCGACGCCATCGGTGGCCGGCGGTCGATGAGCCTGTCGGTGGGGAACGACGAGCGCGAGCAGACGCTCAACCAGCTGCTCGTCGAGATGGACGGCTTCGAGCCGAGCACCGGGGTCATCGTCCTCGCCGCGACCAACCGTCCCGACATCCTCGATCCCGCCCTGCTGCGCCCCGGACGCTTCGACCGCCATGTGACCGTGGGGCTGCCGGACCGCGAGGGCCGGCTGGGGATCCTGAGGATCCACACCCGTCGCACGCCGCTCGCCGCCGACGTCGACCTCGGGGGATGGGCGCGGCGCACCCCCGGCTTCAGCGGCGCCGACCTGGCGAACCTGGTGAACGAGGCGGCGCTGGCGGCCGCCCGCGCGGGTCGCGAGGTGGTCACCGAGGCGGACTTCCGCGAGGCCCAGGAGCGCGTGCTCCTGGGTGCCCGCCGGCGGCTCGCCATGACCGACGAGGACCGGCACCGCGTCGCCGTCCACGAGGCCGGCCATGCGCTGGTGGCCTACTGGAGCCCGGACGCGGATCCCCCCGAGCGCATCTCCATCGTTCCCCACGGGCGGGCGCTGGGGGTGACCCAGTTCGCGCCCGACGATCGGCTCAACATCACCCGCAACTACTGCAAGGCGCGTCTGGCGGTCGGTCTCGGGGGAAGGGGCGGCGAGCGCGTGCTGCTCGGCGACGTCAGCTCGGGCGCGGAGGACGACCTCCAGCAGGCGACGACGCTCGCCCGGCGCATGGTGGAGCGCTGGGGAATGGGCGAGGAGCTCCCGCCGGTCTCGCTGCGCGCCAACGACAGTGATGGGCCCTCTCCCTTCTTCGGCGGCGCCTCCAGCAGCCCCGAGCTCGCCGCCGCCGCAGATCGCGAGGTGCAGCGGCTCATCGCCGCCGCCGACCGGACGGCGCAGGAGCTGCTGAGCAGCCACCGCGAGGCCGTCCTGAAGGTGATCTCCGTGCTCGAGGAGCGCGAGTCGATGAGCCTCGACGAGCTGCGGGAGTGCATCGCGTCACTGCCCGCAGCGTCGGAGCGCAACGTGCATGTCGCGGGAGTCGGACGGAACTCCCCCGTAGCGACCTGAGGAGAGGAGGACTGATCGACATGGCGAAGACCGTGGGCATCGACCTCGGCACCACCAACAGCGTGATCGCGGTGATGGAGGGCGGCGAGCCCACCGTCATCCCCAACGCGGAGGGCAGCCGCACCACGCCCTCCGTCGTCGCCTTCACCCGCAGCGGGGAGCGCCTGGTCGGGCAGCTCGCCCGCCGTCAGGCGGCCGTGAACCCCGAGAACACCATCTACTCGATCAAGCGCTTCATGGGGCGTCGCGTCGACGAGGTGACCAATGAGGCGAAGCAGGTCTCCTACAAGGTGGTCGCGGGCAAGGACGGTCGCGTCGAGATCGAGGTGATGGGCCAGCGCCACACCCCCGAGCAGATCTCCGCGATGATCCTGCAGAAGCTGAAGGTCGATGCCGAGGCCTACCTGGGGCAGAAGGTCACCGACGCGGTGATCACCGTGCCCGCGTACTTCAACGACTCCCAGCGTCAGGCGACCAAGGACGCGGGGCAGATCGCAGGCCTCAACGTGGTGCGGATCATCAACGAGCCCACCGCGGCGGCGCTCGCCTACGGCCTCGACAAGAAGGAGAACGAGAAGATCCTCGTCTGGGACCTCGGCGGGGGCACCTTCGACGTCTCCGTGCTCGAGGTCGGCGAGGGCGTGGTCGAGGTGAAGGCGACCAACGGCGACACCCACCTCGGCGGCGACGACTACGACCGTCGCATCGTCGACTGGCTCGCCGACCAGTTCAAGAATGACAACGGCATCGACCTGCGCCAGGACCGCCAGGCGCTGCAGCGGCTCACCGAGGCCGCAGAGAAGGCGAAGATCGAGCTGTCGCAGCGGATGGAGACGGAGATCAACCTCCCCTTCATCACCGCCGATGCCAACGGCCCCAAGCACCTCCAGTACACGCTGTCGCGGCCGAAGTTCGAGCAGCTCACCGAGGACCTCACCGAGCGGACGAAGAAGCCCTTCCAGGACGCGCTCAAGGACGCGGGCCTGACCCCGCAGGACCTCGAGGAGGTCATCCTGGTCGGCGGCGCGACGCGCATGCCGGTGATCCAGAACCTGGTCAAGCAGCTGACCGGCAAGGAGCCCCACCGCGGCGTCAACCCCGACGAGGTGGTGGCCATCGGCGCCGCCATCCAGGCGGGCGTGCTCACCGGCGAGGTGAAGGACGTCCTGCTCCTCGACGTGATCCCGCTGAGCCTCGGCATCATGACCGAGGGCGAGGTGTTCACAAAGCTCATCGAGCGCAATACCACCATCCCCACCTCGAAGACGCAGGTCTTCTCGACCGCCTCGGACAACCAGACCAGCGTGGAGATCGTCGTGCTCCAGGGCGAGCGGCCCCTGGCACGGGACAACCGCGTCCTCGGCACCTTCAAGCTCGACGGCATCCCGCCGGCTCCACGGGGCGTGCCGCAGATCGAGGTCACCTTCGACGTCGACGCCAACGGCATCCTGCACGTCACCGCCAGGGACCGGGCCAGCGGCAAGGAGAACCGGGTCACCATCACCGGCGCGACCACGCTCCAGAAGGAGGAGGTCGAGCGCATGATCCGGGAGGCCGAGGCGCACGCGGAGGAGGACCGCCGGCGGGCCGAGGCGGTGGAGGCGCGCAACCAGGCGGACCAGCTCGCCTACCAGGCAGAGAAGGCGTTGCAGGACGCCGGCGGCAAGGTGCCCGCCGACGTGCGCACCGACATCGAGACAAGGGTGCGGGCGGTGCGCGACGCCATCGCCGGCAACGACGTCGATGCCATGCGGCGCACGAGCGCCGACCTGCAGGGGAGCATGTCGAGGATCGGCGAGGCCGTCTACGCGGGCGCCGGCGAGGGCAGGTCCTCGGGCAACGGCGCCACCGGCGGTGGGGCGCAGGGCTCGGGGACCGCCGACGACGTCGTCGACGCCGAGTTCAAAGAGGTGTGACGCTGAGCCCCACCCTCCTCGGGGGCGGCGGGAACCCCGCCGCCCTCCTGGGGACCGGCGTCGGTGACGAGGTGCCGCTGATGGAGGTCGAGGCGTCATGAAAAATGCACCAGAGGGCGTGGTCGGTGCCCCGGATTCGCCGGTCGACGGTGATCCCGGAACGGAGGCGGTGGAGAGGGATTCGTCCGACGAGGACCTGCGCACCCGCTACACGCGTCTCAGCGCCGACCTGCAGAACCTGAGACGGCGGGCGGAGATCGAGCGCGCCGAGCTGACGCGGTTCGGCGCCGAGCCCCTGAGCCGCGGACTGCTCCCCGTCCTGGACAACCTGCGACGCGCCCTCGACGCCGCCGCGCCGACCGATCCGCTCGTCGAGGGATTGCGGCAGGTGGTGCGGCAGTTCGAGGAGGTGCTCGCGACGCACGGCGTGGAGCCGGTCGAGACGGTGGGACGACGCTTCGACCCCGGCTGTCACGAGGCCGTGCTCGCCGACGACAGACCCGACGTCGAGGAGGACACGGTCACCGCCGAGCTGCGTCCCGGATACCGACTCCACCAACGGGTGCTGCGGCCCGCCCAGGTGGCGGTGAGCCGCCGTCCCGCTGATCGCAGGTCCTGATCGTGCAGCAGCTCGACAGGGAGGTCGTCGTCGAGGCCCGCGGAACCGCCATCCGGGGGACGTTGACATTCCCACACCAGGCCCACGGCCTCGTGATCTTCGCCCATGGGAGCGGCAGCAGCCGCCACAGCCCGCGCAACCGCTTCGTCGCGGAGCAGCTCAACGCCGCCGGGCTGGCGACCCTGCTCCTCGACCTGCTCAGTCCCGAGGAGGATGACGAAGACCGGTCCACCGCCAGGTTCCGCTTCGACATCGGTCTGCTCTCCGAGCGTGTCGTCGCGGCGGTGGATCGCACCGCGTCGCAGCCGGAGACCGAAGGGCTGCCGCAGGGTCTCTTCGGGGCGAGCACCGGAGGCGCGGCGGCGCTCGTCGCCGCCGCGGCCCGACCGGAGCGGATCGGTGCCGTCGTCATCCGCGGAGGCAGGCCCGACCTGGCCGGCGACGCCCTGCCGCGCGTCGCCGCGCCCACCCTGCTCATCGTCGGGGGCGCCGACCCCGTGGTCCTCGCTCTCAACCGCGAGGCGGCGGCGAGGATGACGTGCAAGCGTCATCTGCACGTCATCCCCGGCGCCGGTCACCTCTTCGAGGAGCCGGGGGCGATCCAGGAGGTCGCCAGGCTCGCCCGCGACTGGTTCGTCGAGCATCTCGTCGGCAGGAGGGACCGTGTCCCTTGAGTTGCACCCACGGCACGGTCATACGACCTCTCCCCCCGACGCCGGTGTGGTGCACGGACGACGCAGAGTTCCGGCTGCTGGGGGTTCGCCTCGGCACGACCGGTCACGAGCCGGCGAGCATCATCGTCCGCCGCCGGCCACACGGAGAGGTGCGCGAGCTTCGCTGGAGCACGGTCTTCGTCGACGGTGATGGGCTTCCCGTGGCGATGTACTGCCGGCGGCGAACGGACGGGCGTCGACCCACCTGATGTCGAACGGCGCGTGCTCACATGATTGGTGGGCGGGTCCGGGCCTCGGGGCGCAGCATCGACCGCGCGCACCGAGAACCGGGTTCACAACAACGCAGCCTGCTCTTCCCGTCGGCCGCCCACGCGTGGGTTCGGGGGGTGCCCCCCGCGGGTAAAGGTGGACGGAGGAGCTGACCGAACCACGAGGAGAGTGCCGGCGTGATCAGCGCACCCTGCATCCAAGGGCTCGTCCAGACCCCGGTCCCGATCCGCGCGGCGCGGTGAGCGGGCGGTGCCCGAGCGACGCCCCGTCCTGCTCGCGGTCGGGGACGACGCCGAGACGCTGCGGACCCTGACCCGAGACCTGCGCCGTCGCTACCGGAACCGCTTCCGCATCCTGCGGGCACCGGACGGTGAGCGGGCGAGGGCGACGCTGCGCGCGCTCGCAGGGGCCGGTCAGCCGGTGGCGCTGGTGATCGCCGATCAGGGCCTGGCGACGATGTCCGGGCTCGACTTCCTCGCCCGGATCCGCGACCTGCTGCAGGGCACCCGGACGGTGCTGCTGACCCCGTACACGGAGACCGAGGCGGCGATCCGTGCGATCGACGCCGGCGCGCTCGACGACTACGTGGTGAAGCCGTGGGATCCCCCCGAGGACCGGCTCTGCCCGGTGCTCGACGACCTCCTCGACGACTGGACCGCCGAGCACGCTCCGCGCCCCCCGGGGGTGCGT
>JAQBPH010000253.1:0-3055 GCA_028287625.1 Chloroflexota bacterium
CGGGGGCGAGGCCGCGGCGCCGGCGCGATGAGCGCGGCGGTCCAGGCCGGCCGGGGGCGCACCTTCGCCAGCGTCCGCCGCCACCGCAACTACCGGCTCTGGTTCATCGGGCAGGTGGTCTCGGTCACCGGGACGTGGGTGCAGAACGTCGCCCAGGCGTGGCTGGTGCTCCAGCTGACCCACTCGGCGGGCGCCGTCGGCGTGCTCGCCGCCTGCCAGTTCGGCCCCTTCGCCGTCCTCGGGCTGCTCGGCGGGGTGATCTCCGACCGCCTCGACAACCGCCGCACCCTGGTCGCCACCCAGGCGGCGTCGATGCTCTGCGCCACCCTGCTCGCGGTGCTGACCCTGACCCACCTCGTGGTGGTCTGGGAGGTCGACGCCGTGGGCGCGCTCGCCGGCCTGGTGATGGTGCTCGACACCCCCTCGCGGCAGGCGTTCACGATGCAGATGGTGGGCCGCCGCGAGCTGCCCAACGCCATCGCGCTCAACTCCAGCCTGTTCAACGCCTCGCGGATCATGGGGCCGGGCCTGGGCGGGCTGATCATCGCCAGCGCCGGGGTGGGGCTCTGCTTCCTGATCAACGCCGCCAGCTACCTGGCGGTGCTCGCCGCGCTGCTGCTGATGCGCCGCGAGGAGCTGCATCCGGTGGCGCGGTCGCAGACCCGAACGTCGGTGCTCCGCGGCCTCCGCGACGGGCTCGCCTACGCGTGGGCGACGCCCCCGGTGCTGCTGGTGCTCCTGGTCATGCTGGGGGTGTCCACCGTCAGCATCAACTTCAACGTGCTCCTTCCGGTGCTCGCCTCGCACACCCTGAACTCGGGGCCCGAGGTGTTCGGCGCCCTCTCGGCGTGCTTCGGCGCGGGGGCGCTGGCCGGCGCCCTGCTGTCGGCGACGGTGGGACGGGCGAGCTGGCCGGTGCTGCTCGGCGGCGCCGCCACCCTGGGCGCCGGCGAGCTGCTCCTGGCCCCGCAGCGCAGCCTGCTCCCCGCCGTGATCATCCTCGCCGTCATCGGGGTGGCCTTCACGCTGTTCACCTCGAACAGCAACTCGACGCTGCAGATGCACGTCCCCGACCACCTCCGCGGCCGGGTGCTCTCGCTCTACGCCTACGTCTTCTTCGGCACCGCTCCGCTGGGCGGCCTGCTCACCGGCTGGCTGAGCCAGCGCGGCACCACCCCCGCCCTCCTGGTGGCCGGCGGCACCGCGCTCGTGGTCGCCGCCCTGGGCACCCTGGCCTGGCGGCGCGTCCTGGCGCCGGAGCGCCTGGCCGCCGTTCCGGCATCATGTCGGCGATGAGCAGGCCCGCGGTCACCGTCACCGCCGGCGGCGGCGACCTCTACACGGTGCGGATCGCCGGCCGCACCGAGCACCGCGTCACCGCCCGTCCCGAGGTGCTGGGGCGGGTGGCGGCGGAGGGCGAGCCGCCCGAGCAGACGCTGGGGCGGGCCTTCGACTTCCTGCTCGAGCGCGAGCCGCCGGAGTCGATCCTCCGCAGCTTCGCGCTCGAGGACATCGCCCGCTACTTCCCCGAGTTCTGGGAGGCGATGGCGCCGCGGTGACCCGGCTCCGGGTCAACGTCGCGGTGCGCTCCGCGGCACCGGTGGAGCGGGTCTGGGCGGTGCTCGCCGACGCCCGCCGCTGGAGGGAGTGGACCGCCTTCTCCACGACCGAGCTCGAGCGTGAGGGCTCGCCGGACCCCGACGGCGTGGGCGCGCTGCGCCGCTTCCGCAGGGGGCCGGTGACGAGCCGCGAGGAGGTGACCGGCTTCGAGCCGCCCCACCGGCTGACCTACGAGCTCCGCTCGGGGCTGCCCGTCCGCGGCTACCGCGCGGTGGTGACCCTGGCGCCGTCGGAGGGGGGCACGGAGATCTCCTGGCAGAGCCGCTTCGAGCCGCGGATCCCCGGCACCGGCGGCCTCCTCCGCGTCGTCCTCGACCGGGTGATCACCGACGTCGCCACCCGGCTCGCGCGGCGGGCGGAGCAGGTCCCGTAGTCGCTACGCGCTGCTCGCGGCGGGGGCGCGGGGACCCTCCGACTGGAGCACGTCGAAGCTCCACAGCTCCGCGCCCGAGGCGGCGGGGCCGCCCTGGGCGTGCTGGGCGTGGCCACGGTCGAAGGCCTGCGAGGTCCGCCAGCGCTCGAAGTCCTCCTCGCTGCGCCAGCGGGTGTAGACCATGTAGCGGTCGGTGCCGCCGGTGGGCCGGAGCAGCTCGAACCACTCGAAGCCGTCCTCCGACGACACCGCGCCGGCGCGCGCGGCGAAGCGCTTCTCCAGGGTGTCGCGCATCTCCGCGGGGACGGTCAGCACGTTGATCTTCACGACGGACATGGCTGGCTCCGGGGGTCGCGGGGTGGGTGGCTCCGTTCATCATCCCAGCCCGTACGCGGGCCGTGGCGCGGCGCCGAGGAGCCGGGGCTGGTCGGTGGTGACGTAGTCGGCGCCCCGCCGGCGCATCAGCGCGGCGGTGCGGGGGCGGTTCACCGTCCAGGCGGTGACCGGCAGCCCGAGGCGGTGGGCCTCGGCGCAGAGGGCGGGGGTGACCGCCCAGCGGTCGACGGTGACGGCGGCCGCGCCCACCTCGGCGGCGAGCCGCTCGAGCCGTGCCGGGAGCAGACCGCGGGTGGCGCAGGCGGCGAGGCGGCGGACGCTGCTGTCGGGTCCGGGGGCGTAGACCGGCAGGGTGCGCCAGCGCGCCATCCGCGGCGCCCGCTCGCGAAGGTGTCCGAGGGCGGCGGCGGCGTCGGTGCAGACCGCGAGGAGGCCGGCGTCGGCGCGCCCCGAAGCCCAGCCGCCGAGCGCGTCGACCACGGCGTCGTGCTTGATGTCGAGGAGCAGGGGGAGCCGGCCGGCGAGGTGCTCGACCGCCTCGTCGAGGGTGAGCAGCCCCGGCGCCTCGGCACGCGCCCCGGCGAGGGCGACGGCGGGGAGCGAGCGGCCCGAGGGCAGCAGCAGGTCGTGGCGCAGCACCAGCGCGCCGTCGGCGCAGCGGGCCACGTCCACCTCGAGGCGGGCGAGGTCCAGGCTCAGCGCGGCGTCGAGGCCGGCGCGGTCGTG
>JAQBPH010000273.1:0-6613 GCA_028287625.1 Chloroflexota bacterium
AGAGCAGCGGGACCGCGCCGGCGAGGAGCAGCAGGGCGGTGCTGCCCCGCGCCGCGCCGAGCAGGGCGAGGAACACGAAGGGCACCGCCAGCGCCTCGGTGTGGAAGTCGAAGCCCGCCGCCCGGGCCAGCCCCACCTGGAGGAGGTAGGCGACGCCGGCGACCAGCGCGGCCCGCCGGGTGGTCAGCCACTCGCGGGCGAGCGCCCACAGCGGCACCACCGCCAGGCCGAGGGCGAGCGACTGGATGCCGAGCAGCCAGAGCGGGCTCGGGTGCAGCCGGTAGAGCGGCACGAAGAGCAGCAGCGCGGGCTCGAAGTGCTGGCCCAGGAAGCCGTAGCCGACGAAGCTGGAGCGCAGCCCGTGGCCCGCCGAGGCGTTCCACATCACCTGGTCGAAGAAGGCGAGGTCGTAGGCGGCGCTGTGGAAGGTGGCCCAGCGCAGCGTCGCCACCGCGAGGAGCGCCGCCACCGCCACCCCGCCGAGGAACCAGGGGGTGAGCTCCCGGCTCCTCAGCGGGCCGGAGGGCACGGCGGCGCCGCCGGCATCAGCCCGGCGAGCACCGCCGCGGTGCGCGGGGCGCGTCCCGGGTCGCCGGCCAGGTCGGCGGCGAGACGGTCGAGGTCGGCGACCTCGTCGACGTCGTACCAGCCGCCCGCGTGCCGCACCGCGACGCCGGCGGCACGGGCGCGGGCGGTCACCTGGGCGGCGGTGCGCGAGGTGCTCCACTGCACCCCCTCGAACAGCGCGGGCAGCCGCGCCGCCGCCTCCCGGGCCGCGGCCATGGCGACGAAGCCGCCGTCGCGTGCCCCCACCAGCGACACCGCCTCCGGGTCGGCGGCCTCGACGCAGGCCTCGAGCAGCGCCTCCGGGAGGGTGGGGCTGTCGCTGCCCACCAGCAGCACCCGGCGCGCCCCGGCGGCGAAGCCTCCGGCGAAGGCGTGGGCGAGCCGGCCGCCGAGGTCGCCGCCGGGCTGGGCGGCCAGCGCCGCTCCCGGCGCGGCGCGGGCGACCCGGTCGCGCGCCTCCGGCGGGTCGAACGCGATCAGCCGCGGCCACGGTGCCGACCACGCCAGGGTGTCGGCGACGAAGCCGCGGTGGAGGCGGTGGGCGGTCTCGGCGCCGAGGGCGGCCGCCAGCCGACTCTTCCCCGTGCCCGGCGACGGCCAGCGCATCAGCACCACCAGCAGGTCGTCCCGTCTCACCGCGGCGCCACCCGGTGCCACAGCAGCGCGCCGACGATGCCGAGGCCGGCGCCGAGGCTCCCCCGCAGGCTGCCGCCCACCTTGGAGGCGCCCGCCCGCCGCCGGCGGTAGCCGACGTCGATCTCGACGATCCGGGCCCGGCGTCGCGCCGCCCGGGCGAGCATCTCCGCCGGCCAGGCGAAGCGCGAGGGGCGCATCCCCAGCTCGCGGAGCAGCTCGCCGCGCACCGCCCGGTAGGGGCCGAGGTCGGTGAGGCGCACCCCGTAGAGGCGGCGCAGCAGCAGCAGGGCGAGGCGGTTGCCGAGAGCCTGGTGGGCGGGCATGCTGCCGGCCTCGCGGCGCGCGGTGCGCGACCCGCAGACCAGGTCGGCGCGGCCCTCGACGATGGGGGCGACCAGGGCGCCGATCTCCTCGGGGGGCATGCTGCCGTCGCCGTCGATGAAGACCACCACGGTGGCGTCGGGGCTGGCGGCGACACCGGTGTGGCAGGCGCGTCCGTAGCCGCGGCGCGGCTCGCGGACCACCCGGGCGCCGGCGGCGGCGGCGACGGCCGCGGTGCCGTCCCGGCTGCCGTTGTCGACGACGAGGACGTCGGCGTGGAGCCCGGCGGGCACGCCGCGGACCACGTCGGCGATCGCGCCCGCCTCGTCGAGGGCGGGGATGACCACGGTGCAGCGGTGGAGCGCGTCGGTACCGGTCACGGGCGCATTCTCGCGGCCGCGCGTCTCGGTCGGATGACGGCGCCGGGCGCCCCCGGAGGGAACGCCCGGCGTTGGTGAAGGGGATCGGGTCAGTGGCCGGGCGCCGGCAGCGTGTGGACGGGCTTCGGCTTCGGCTTGGGGCTGTGGGTCGTGGGCGCGGGCTTCGGCTTGAGAGTGTGGGTCTTCGGCTTCGTCGTCTTGGGCTTGGGCTTGGGCTTGCAGGTGTTGGCGGTGGGCGGCTGCCCCGCCACCGGCTTCACGCAGTGCTGCTTCATGACCTTCTGCTTGACGGGCGGGGGAGTCCGGCTGGCCGCGTGGCCGACCAGGACGGTGCTGCCCACCCCGCCGGCGAGCGAGGCGGTGGCCAGACCGCAGGCGAGCAGACGTCGGAGGTTCATCATCGTGTTCCCTTCCTGACACCGTGAGCGTCCCGCCGCCGAGGGTGGTGGCAGGACGTTTCAGGTATGACGCCGCAGCACCTCGATTCCTACGCCTGTCGAGACACGCGCCGGCGGCGAGTCATGCCGCCGACACGGGGCCTCCGTACACTGCCCTCAGCGATGAGCTCCGCCGCCCCCGTGCTGGTCGTCGACGACGACGCCAAGATCGTCTCGCTGGTCCGCACCTACCTCGAGCGCGAGGGGTTCTCCGTGGTCGAGGCGCGCGACGGCCGGGCCGCGCTGGCGGCGATCGAGGCCCACGCCCCGCAGCTGGTGGTGCTCGACGTGATGCTCCCCGAGCTCGACGGCCTCGGCGTGCTCCGCCGGCTCCGCGAGCGCTCCGACATCCCGGTGCTGATGCTCTCCGCGCTCGGCTCCACCGACGACCGGGTCGCCGGCATCCACCAGGGCGCCGACGACTACCTCGCCAAGCCCTTCTCGCCGGCCGAGCTGGTGGTGCGGGTGCAGGCGATCCTGCGCCGCAGCGCCCGCGCCGCCGGCCGCGACGGCGACCGCGGGGTGCTGCGCCACGCCGACCTGGTCATCGACCTCGACCGCCACCAGGTGACCCGCCAGGGCCGGCTGGTGCAGCTCACCACCGCGGAGTTCCGCCTCCTCGCCGCCCTGGTCGAGGCCGACGGCCGGGTCCTGACCCGCGAGATGCTCCTCGACGCCCTCTACGGCAGCAACTACGTGGAGGTGCTCGACCGCACCATCGACGTGCACATCCGGCGGCTGCGCGAGAAGCTCGGCGACGACGTCGAGGTGCCCCGCTACATCGCCACGGTGCGCGGGGCCGGCTACCGGGCGGCGCCCGAGTACGTCGGGTGATCCGGCCGCGGCGCATCGCCGTCCGCCTGGCGCTGGCCTCGCTGCTGGTGACCGCGGTGGCGGTGGCGATCATCGCCACCGGCGTGTTCGACGTCGGCCGCTCCACCTTCGACGACCTGATGGTGCGCCACGGCGCGTCCACCGCCGACTCGCGGGCGATGTTCAACTCCTCGGTGGGCCACACCTTCCTCTGGGCGCTGATCGCCGCCGCGGTGGTCTGCGTGGCCATCGCCGGGTTCCTCGCCCACCGGGTGGCGCGCTCCTTCGGCCGCATCGTCGAGGCGGCGCGGCGCATCGCCGGTGGCGACTACGCGGCGCGCGTCCCGGACGTCGGCATCGAGGAGGCACGCGCCATCGCCGAGGCCTTCAACCGCATGGCCGAGAGCCTCGAGGAGCAGGAGTGGATGCGCCGCGAGCTCATCGCCAACACCGCGCACGAGCTGCGCACCCCGCTCACCAACCTCAAGGGCTACCTGGAGGCGCTGCGCGACGAGGTGATCCCACCCACGCCCGAGACCTTCGCCTCGCTCCACGAGGAGGCCGACCGGCTGGTGCGGCTCTCCCGCTCGCTCGACCTTCTCGTCGAGGGCGACGCCGGGCGCACCCCGCCGCCGGGCGACACCGATCTCGCCCAGGCGGTGCGGACCGCCGTCGACCTCTACCAGCCCGGCTTCCAGCGCGCCGGCATCGACCTCGAGGTCGACCTCCCCGAGCGGCTGGTGGTGCGAGCCCATCCCGACCACCTCGCCCAGGTGCTCGGCAACCTGCTCCAGAACGCGCTCCGCTACACGCCCGAGGGGGGGCGGGCGCGGATCGGCGCCGGGCTCGAGCGCGGCGACGCCCTGGTCGAGGTGACCAACACCACCGACGGCGACCAGGCCCTCCCCACGACCGACCTGCCCCGCCTCTTCGAGCGCTTCTACCGGGTGGAGAAGTCGCGCGACCGTGCCCGCGGCGGCGCCGGGATCGGCCTCGCCATCGTCAAGCAGCTGGTCGAGGCGGCGGGTGGGCGGGTGGGCGCCGAGGGCCTCCCCGGCTCGGCCCGTTTCTGGTTCAGCCTCCCGGTACCCTCAAAACCATGATTGTTGACTAATCCGATCCACAATGTTTGACAAGCTGCGAGGGCATCCGTAGAGTCGCGGCATGGCGATGACCGCTCGGGACCTGCTCGCGGCCGTGCGCCAGGTCGTTCCCGAGGTGGGCGCCGAGGCGGTCCATGCCCGGCCGGCGCGCGACGGCCACGTCCTCGTCGACGTGCGCGAGCGGGCCGAGTACGAGGCCGGTCATCTCCCCGGCGCCATCCACATCAGCAAGAGCTACATCGAGGTCCTGCTGGAGGAGCGCGTGCCGGACCGCCAGACCCCGATCACCCTCTACTGCGCCGGCGGGACGCGGTCCCTGCTCGCCGCCGAGTCGGTGATGCGCCTGGGCTACACGAACGTCGAGTCGATGATCGACGGCGTGGGCGGCTGGAAGGCGCATGGCTACGAGCTGGTGCGCGAGGAGGCTCCGCTGCTGGGACTGGCCCGCTCCGCCTGAACCCGGGCGAGGAGCCGCGCCACCTCGCCGCCGTCGAGGGGGATGCCGAAGCGCTCCCGCAGCGTGCCCGGCAGAGAGGCGCCGTCGAGCTCCTCGACGGTCTCGCTGCCGTCGGGACGGGTCTCGACCAGCCGCAGCCCGGTGAGGCTGAGCCGCCACCCCGGCGTCGAGCGCTGCACCACGATGCCGGCGGTGAAGGGCGACCGCGGGTGGGTGGAGACGTAGTGGTTGTAGACCTCGTAGTCGACCCGGTGCTGGGGGTCGAGGGTGAAGGCGTAGAGGTCGAACCAGCCGTCGGCGTGGAGCGAGCGCAGCACCCAGACGCGCTCGTCCTCGCGTGAGAGCTGGTGGTTCCACCCCGGGGCCGCGGTGACGGCGCCGTCGGCGAGGGGCAGCGGCTCGAGCAGGCCCTCGCCGCCGAAGCCGGCGTCCGCGAGCCAGTCGATCCCCTCGGCCTCGACCCGGAGCAGCATGTGCGAGGGGGGACGGGGGCCGGTCGCGCCCATCCGCACCCGGGCGCTGAGCCGGTCGACGCCGAAGCCGGTGCGCTCGAGCGCGGCGGCGAGGAGCAGGTTGTGCTCGTAGCAGTAGCCACCGCGGCCGCGGGTGACCAGCTTGTCCTGGACCGCGTCGAGATCCAGCCGGATGGGCCGGCCGAGGAGGATGTCGAGGTTCTCGAAGGGGATGGCGGCGGCGTGGGCCCGCTGCAGCCGGCGCAACCCTCGCGGCGTCGGTCGAGGCGCCGCCTCGAGCCCGATCCGGGCCAGGTACGCGTCGAGGTCGAGACGCTCGATCTCCCACTCTCCGGTCGGGGGCGCGGTGGACACCCGGAGGATTGTGCGCCGTCAGGCGAGCGCCGCCATCGCCTCCAGGGCCCGGGTGAAGCCGCCCTCAGCGGCGCCGAGGCCGAGCCGCACGCGACCGGGGACGCCGAAGAGGCCACCGGGGACGGCGGCCACGCCGGCCTCCCGGCGCAGGCTCTCCAGCCGGCGCGGGGTCGCGATCGCCGCGGGCAGGCGGGGGAAGGCGACCAGCCCGTCGGCGGGGGCGGTGAGCGCCGCGCCCCTGATCGCCGCCACCCAGCCGGTCAGGGCGGCGAGGTTGGCCCGGGCGGTGAGGGCGACCCGCGCGGCGAGGGTCCGCCGGTGCTCGAGGGCGAGCGCCGCCAGCAGCTCGCTGGGCGCCGCGGTGCCCAGGCTGGTGAGGTCCTTGAGCGCGGCCACCCGCGCGAGGAGGGCGGGCCGCGCGCTGCTCACCCAGCCCACGCGCAGGCCGCCGAGCCCCAGGGCCTTGCTGACGTCGCCGAGCACCACCACCGCGCCGGTGGCGAATGCGGCGCCGGCGGTCAGGCTGGTCGCGGTCGGGTCGAGGGTGCCCCGCGCCACCTCGTCGACCACCACCACCGCTCCGGCGGCGGCGCAGCATGCGGCCAGGGCCTCCAGCTCGACGCCGTCGACCACCGCGCCGGTGGGGTTCTGCGGCGAGTTGAGCAGCACCGCCCGGGTGCCCGCGGGCAGCCCGTCGAGCAGCGGGCCGAGGTCGAGCCGGGCCTGTCCCGGGCGCCACACCGGCACCCGCAGCACCGCGGCGCCGGCCGCCTCGGGGGCGCGGAGCAGGCCCTCGTAGGCGGGGGTGCCGACCACCACCCGGTCGCCCGGACCGGCGGCGGCGGCGCAGGCGAGGAGCATGGCCTCGACGGCGCCGTGGGTGATCACCACCTCGTCCGCCCGGCGCGCCGCGCCGGCGCCGGCCACCGCGGCGCGCAGCCGCTCGCCACCGCTGCCGTCGCCGTAGTCGAGGGAGAGGCCGAGGTACTCGTCCACCGCCGCCGGGCCGGCCAGACCGAGCAGGTCGGCGACGCTGAGCCCGGCGGCCCCGCTGCGGGCGAGGTCGAGCGGC
>JAQBPH010000312.1:0-6527 GCA_028287625.1 Chloroflexota bacterium
GACGACCCCTGACACCTGGCCACTTGTCCACAGGAGGGCCCGCATGACCCCTTCTTGAGTATCCTTCCGCTCGCGCCCTCCTAGGGAATTTCGGCGAGCGTCATCAGCGTACAGCTGTATGCGCGATCCCGACGCTCGCAACCCTGTGCCGCGCGGGCGGGAGGCGCTCCGCACCGGAGCGGGTTTCCAGAACCCCTCGCTGCCGCCCGAGCGGACGGCGTCCCGCGCCGCCGGGCTGCGGGGAGGCGACTCCGCACCTGGCCCGCGCGCCGCCTGAGCGCATCAGGCCCGCGGGGTTCCCCGCCCGGTGGGCCGCGCACGCCCAGGCGGAAGATGGCATTCGAACAGCCCGAAGACCGCCCCCTGTCCGTGCTGGGTGGACTCGTCGGCGACCATCACGACGTGGACACCCTTGGTGGACCGGAGCCGCCTCTGGAACAGGCCCAGTGCTGGCTCGTCGCTCGCCAGCTCCATCAGCACGTGGGTGCCGCCGACTCCCGCCAGCACCACCAGCGCTCGCCCCTCCTGCTCGATGACCGCGATCCCGAGCGGATCCTCGCCTGCCAGCGCGGACGCGAGAGCGCCACCTCCACGGGTGGGGAGGATGGCCACCAGGGGCACGGCCGTGCCCGAGGGTGCGGGCGTGGTGGGAGGGGCCTTCCGATGGATGCGCGCCTGATCCCGGAGGTGGGGCAGCGATTCCCAGGGCAGTGATCCCATCACCACGGGGACACTCGCGGGCACCAGGTCCCAGTCCACCTCGCGGGCGACCAGGCGGGTGGCGTCCTCGCCCGCCGGCTCCCGCTGATCGACCTCGAAGTGCCCCCGCCGCCCGTCCGCCAGCCCCAGCTCCCCGGCGGTCGTCGTGACCGGCCCGTGGACCACCGGACCGCGAGCGTCCTGCTGCAGGACGGCGGCGATCCCGAGGCTCAGACGGTGGACGTCCGCCATCCCGGGATCGGCGGGGCCCTCCTCGGTGACGGTGAGGAACACCGGCACCAGCTCGGCGCCGGCCGGCCATCCGTAGCGCGTCGCCTTGGCGGTGAGCTCGGGGGGCGGTTCGGACGGTGGATCCAGGTGGAACATCAGCATGCCCGGCGGCATCGGCGGCATCGGTGGCTCGCCGCCGGGCTCCCAGTCGCGAAGGCCCGGCGGCAGCGACGTGCCCGGGTAGAGGACGAGGCCGTGCTGGATGCCCTCGTTGCCGAGCACCAGGGCCACGTAGCGGGTCGACCTTCCACCCAGGCGGAGATGGACCGCGAGCTCGATGGTGTCGGGCCACCGCTGCCAGGGCGCGGCCTCCGCATAACGGCGCGCCTGCTCGTAGAGGAGCGCCCAGTCCTTGGGGGGTGCGAAGTCCGGCGGCTGGGAACGGCCGGCCATGTGCCCGACGAAGGAGTCGAAGATGTCCTCGGCCTCGGCGTCGGGGTCGACCTCGATGACCGAGGGGGTCTGCTCCCCGCGGCGGCCGAGTTCCCGAACCACCTGCGCGGCGATCGCCCGGCTGCAGAGCACGCGCTCCGGCGGCCCGGTCGGCAGGGGACCGAGGGGCTCGGTCAGCGCCGCCCGCAGCGTCTGGCGGAGCGCCGCGGCGCGGGTGGACGCGACCGAGCTTCCCCGGGCGACGCCGGTGTCGACATCGAGCACGAGGCCGAGGTGGACGCGCCGCGCACCGCTCACCCGCACCGCATGCGAGACGTCGCGGAGCATCACCAGCCAGGTCGTGGGGGCGTTCCCGGACACGAGCAGGATTCTCCCAGGGGTGTCGGGGGCTCCGCCGCCGGGGACCCGGCGCTCGCGGGAGAGAAACGGCGGTTCCTCGGCGCGATGGAGAGACTCCATGTGCGGGAGATCACGAGCCCCACATACCCGGGCGCCGCCCGATAGGGTTGCGGACACTGTGACCCAACCCCTCGCCGCACTCCTGCGTCGGCGTGACCGGCTCCTCCGCACCCGCGGGCCCGCCGACGATGCGGTGCTTGCCGCCGCGCTGGCCGCGATCGCGGACCATCCTCAGGCCGCCGGGCATCCCGACGCCCGCCTCGACGAGACCCTGGGGCTGCTCGCCGAGTGCAGGGCCAACCTCCGCGACTTCGACGGGGCCGTCGAGGCGATGGAGCGGGCCATCGCCGCGGGCTGGGCCCCCGTTCCCGATCCCCGCTGCGAGCTCGCCCACTATCACCTCCGCGCCGGCCGGCGCGAGCGGGCCGAGGCGCTGTTCGAGGAGGTGCGCCGCGCCACCCCCGACGAGGTCTGGGTGTACAACGGTGCTGGCCTCTCCTTCCAGTCGATCGACGACCATGAGACCGCGCTGCGTTGGCTCACCGGGGGCCTCGAGCTGGCGCTGAGCAGTGACGATCCCGAGGGCGTCGTCGCCCAGCTCGCCGATCTGCGCAGCGAGAGCCTGGAGGCACTGGGACGGCCCCGCGCCGACGCGCTCAACGATCGCGCCGACGCCTGGCTGGCTTCGAGACGGAGGCCGCGGCGGGAGGACGAGGACGGCGACGCCCTCGAGCCGGAACGCCGGGGGCCGCCGCCACCGGTGGCGATGGCATGGGTGGCGCCCCAGGACTTCCCGGCCGCGTGCGAGCAATGGGCTGCGTTCGGGGAGGAGTGGGGCGGAGCCTCCCATGCCGCCTACAGCCGCGCGCTCGAGGACAAGCTGGTCGAGCTGCGCTCCCACGGGATAGCCATGAAGGCGGTCGCGCCCCTACGTCTCTCGGAGTACCTGGCCTGGGCGGCGGACCAGGGGCACGATCCGTCGGCGTCCGCCACCCGAGCGGGCTATGCGGCCGAGCAACTCCGACGCGGGGTCGCGGTGCGGTGGCCGCCCGGCCGCAACGAGCCCTGCTGGTGCGCGAGCGGACGCAAGTACAAGAAGTGCTGCGCCTCTCCCCGGGCTCCTGTCTCCGCCGAGGTCGGCGACTGATCGGGTCGCGGAGGGTGAGCCTCGCGGTCCGGTCTCGGTGCTGCCGCGACGGCGCTGACGCGTCGAGCTCTGAATCTGACGCTGCCATCCGATCCGCCGAGCGTGCCTGCACCTGATGGCACCGTCGTGGCTCGGGCGACGGCTACTCATGCCAGCCGAACGTCCCCTCCGGCGGCCATCCCCCGAACCCGTCAACCGAGCCAGGTGTTTCTGCGCGCTGGCTCCGATCGGGCCTCTGGGACGCGGAGGTGTCTCGTCGATCGTTCGCCGCACGCCCGGGCTCGCTCCAAGGCTCGGGCGTGGGGAGCTTGATAACTTCACCCACATGACAGCGCGGCATCCCCATCCTGGCTCCGGTGGCGAGGCGGGGACGGCTTGCCGACGCTGCTGAGGCGCACCGTGACGACGAGGCGCCGGCACCGGTGCGGCAGGTCTCGGCGTGGGTCGTGCGACCTCTAGACGGTCAGGCAGCTGCGGACGAGACGAGTGGGCCGTCCACCTCGGTGACGGAGCCGTCCGCCCGGATCAGGAAGGCAGAGAGGTTCAGCGCCTTCCACACGGGTGGCGGGATTCTCCCGATGAGGGCCCGATACTGCTTGTTATCGGGCAGCGCGAGCGCGTAGCGGGCGGAGAGGTCGGACATGCGCAGGAGGAGCTCTCCGAGAGCGCCAAGGAAATAGTTGACCTGCTGAGCGTTGAGGGCGGCCTCGCCCTTGGCCTCAATGAGGAGCCGCTCCTCGCCGCGCCGCGCCTCAAGGTCGACGCCGTGCACCTTCCCCATCTTGACGACGACTTGGTAGCCGGCCTCCCGAAGGTGCCGGGCGATGATCTCCTTGAGACGGTCCTCGCTGAGCAGCGAGGAGACCACCTGACCTACAGGGACGACGGTGTTGAGGATGCGCCCATCGGGCCCGAGCGGTCGGGTGATCCGACCGAGCTGCTTGAGAGCGCGGCAGACCTGGTTGATGTGCTGGTGGCCCGAGCCGAGGACCGATGCCAGCTCAGCGTCGGTCATCGGTCCCCCGGCCAGCTTCGCGAGAACGGCGCCTCCGACGCCCGCGTGCCCGGTGGTGGTGATCATCGCCGTCGCCTCCACCGCATGTACGCGATGCTCGTCAGCACCCCGATCGAGGACGCGGTCCAGACGGGTGCCCCAAGGTAGACGGCGACCGTGACACCGGCGAGGAGCGCAGCGACGCTACCGCGCGGCGCGGAGGGATCGGTAGGCGTAGGCGCCGGTGGCCGACGCCGTTTGAGATGGGCATCCTCGGCTTGGATGTCGGCGAGGACCGCGGCGGCCAGCGGGTTGGGCCAGTGGGCAGAGAGCATTGGGTCCGAGTGTCAGTCCTCGCGGGCGCGGAGGGAGTGACAGAGTCGACGCAGGTCAGCAGCGGCAGCTCCCGCTCAGGGCGGGCAGCCCTCCCAGACTGCCTGATGCCGTCAGCCCGGCACGTGTCGGCAGCGAGTCATGGGGACCCACCGTGCGCCCAGATGCTTGGCGAAGCTCCCTCTTCCTGAGGCGACCGACCTGGTGGGCCTGACGCTCCCCATAGCGGATCCGGCCCCTCCTACCGTCCGGTCACCGGACCCATGGTTGGCTCCACGGGTTGGCAGACTGCGACGAGGATGCTCCACGGGCGCAACGACCTACGACGGGTCGATCGGGTTTGCTGTGTACGTGAGAATCCGCTCCCTCCCACGACGCCCGAACCCGGTAGACCGGCTCGGTAGCCGGCTCGCCGTGCTGCACCCGTTCGTCGGGCTCGTGATCGTGGACGTCACGCTCGTCACAACCGTCGTGCTCGCAGCGGCAGGGCCAGGCAGCCTCAGGGATCGGCTGATCGTCGGCTTCGCTGGCGGCATGTGGACCAACCTGTTCGTCGTCCTCTGGCTGTATGCCCTCCGCGAGCGGCGGGACGCCCAGCGGCTCATGGAAAGCACCACGAATCTCGAGGAGGTCCGCCGGCTCAGGGCCGACGAGTTCGAGGAACTCGTCATGGCCGCCTACCGCCACAGCGGCGACACCGTCACACGCCTGAGCGCGGACCCCGGGCCGGACGGTGGAGTTGACCTTGTCGTTCAGCGTGGCGGCCGGAGGATCCTGGTTCAGTGCAAGCGGTGGCGCGAGTGGCAGGTGGACGTCCGCCTCGTCCGCGAGGTAGCCGGCATCGTGGCCACCGACGGAGCGGACGGAGGCGTGATCGTGACATGCGGCACCTTCAGCCCCAGGGCGCGCCACTTCGCCAGCCGGGCACATGTCGAGCTGATCGATGGCGTCGGCCTCGTCGACTTCCTCAACGCGGTCCGCTCCCGCTCGATGAAGAACCCTGTCGGGCTCGAAGCCATGGACGGCGGGCACACCCCATGCGTCCTTGACACTCCGCCTTCGTGCCCCCGATGTGCGGGTGAGATGGAATGGATTCGCGTGTACTCGAGCTTCTGGCGGTGTCGCGGTTACCCCAGTTGCGATGGACGGCTTCGTCGTCGTCCGGTGGACGCCGACCGCGCTGAAGCGCCACGCGCCCGGAGTACGGCAGCCTTCAAATCGGGTCCGGCGGCGTCCGCTTTGGCTCGCGGTGCCCAGCCGGGACCTGGTCCTCGACGCGGCTGATGACCTTGGAGCTGGGGTAGCTGGCGCGGGCCACCGGGCGACTGTCCGTCGCCCTCGGCGCCCGGCTCCCGGCCGACACCCGCTGCCAGGCGTCGGTGGACGGCAACGACCAGGTCGTGAGCATGGTCTCCCTGATCGCGCCCGAGGAACTGGCGGCGGCAGCACACCAGGGCTGGGCGGCGAGTGGACCGCTCTTGCGCGCGGCTGCCGTCGACGGCCGGCGGAGCTTTCGTCTGCCGCCCGGATGGCCAACTATCCCATGAGCTCCAGCGCTGGAGCAGGTCGGCGGCGAGTCCGGGCGGATGCGCCTGCGCCTGCACAGGCTGATCGAGCGTATCCCCACGACCCACCGATACCAGGTGACGGACTTCGGGAGCGCGGCCGCCCGCCGTCGGCGCAGGTAGTCCACGACCTTGCGCTGGGTGAGGACGCGGAGCACCTCGGGGTCGAGGTCGCTGATGTAGACCGTCGTCCCCGCCGCCGCGCGCGGCCGGCGCCGCTCGGTCGGCTCGAGGGTCGCGACGGGCTCGCCGCGGACCAGGCGCAGGGCGTGGGTGTGCTCCTCGCCCTCGAGGCGGGTGACGATGTCACAGCGAGCGCCGAGCTGCTGGAAGGCGAGGATGCCGATGGCCTTCTCCCCGAGGGTGCGGGCGTCTCCGGCCTTGGCGGACTCGAAGAGGTTGCGGGCGATCTGGCGGAGGCGCTCGACGTGCCCTGGCCACCTCCGGGGTGGTCCCGACCACCGTCGTCAGCGATCACCACCAGCCGTACGTCAAGGCCGTGAGCCGCAGTGCGCCACGGGCCAGGCACATCCGGACCGGGCTGCACCGACGGAAGGGCGAGACGACCAAGAGCATCGAACGCAGCCATGTGGCCATCCGGGACCGCCTGCGATCATCTCAGGGCTTGAAGACGGTGAGGACCGGGCAGCGATTCCTTGAGGGGTTCGAGGCCGTGCAGGCGCTTCGCCAGGAACATGTCCAACTG